>NZ_JAGGMO010000001.1:300000-510884 GCF_017875395.1 Methanococcus voltae
CTTTCCAGTTTCTAAATCTTTAACAGGTTGGTTTCCACCCCTGTGACCAAATTTAAGCTTGTAAGTTTTACCACCTAACGCCAAAGTTAATAACTGATTACCCATACAAATTCCAGTGACTGGAAGTTTGCCGATTAATTGCTTTATTGTAGCAATTGTTTCAGTTACCAATTCAGGGTCTCCAGGACCATTTGAAATTAAAACAAAGTCTGGTTTTTCATCCAATATCTCTTTTGCAGTTGTATTGTAAGGTACTTGAATAACTTCACAATTTCTTTCAGTTAAACAATCTATGATACTTGATTTAACACCACAATCGATTAAAACACATTTTACTGCGTCCTTGTTATTGTTATTGTTATTTTCGTTATTAGGATTGTGAACTATTTTTTTAGTTGTTGAAACTTTTGAAACTAATTCTATTTCTGAAATATCTTGGTATTCTAATACCTTTTTTACAAGATTTGCTATTTCATCTTCTTTTATTTCAGTTTTTGAAGATTTTAAAAGTGCTTTTAACACACCTTTTGACCTTATTTTTTTGGTGATATATCTTGTATCTACGCCATAAATTCCAGGGATTGAATGTTCTTTTAAAAAATCGTCTAATTCGTTGCTTGTAAGGTCTTTTATGACAAAACCTTCTGAATGGATTGCTTCAGACTCGTACCATTCTTTTTCTACACCGTAATTTCCTTCTAATGGATATGTCATAGTAACAATCTGTCCTTTGTAGGAAGGGTCGGTTAAAACTTCCACATAACCAGTCATACTTGTATTAAAAACCAATTCGCCTAAAACTTCGGATTCTGCCCCGAATCCTTTTCCTTGTATAACCGTTCCATCTTCTAATATCAAAACTGCGTACATGTTATATCAACCTAATTTTTATAGAGGTTTTGTTTTTATACTATTTATTTTTATGGATATATTTATAAATTCAAATTAATTTATTTAACTTATTTATTAAATTATATTGTTATTTAATAAATAAAATAAGAATAAAACTGAAAAATTAAAAAAGAATGAAAAAATAGAATATTTGTTTTATATTTTTATTATATTTTTTAATTTTATATATTTTTATTATATTTTTATTATATTTTAATTTTATATTAATCGTGTCTTAGAGCATCTACAGGTTTCAATTTTGAAGCGTTATAAGCAGGTACAACTCCAGAAATAAGTCCTGCAAGTATTGATACAGCCAATGATATTATAATACCGTTTATACTGATTACGAACTCATATGGTGTTTGCATTTGCATTGCTATTGCGTAAGCTACGATTTGAGTAATTACAATTCCGATTATTGCCCCCAACATACCGCCAATTAGACCAATTAATGCTGAATTAAATAAGAATAACATTAATATATCCCTATTTTTAGCACCTATTGCTTTCATAATACCTATTTCCTTTGTTTTCTCCAAAACTGAAGTAAACATGGTGTTTGCAATACCTAAAGAGCCTACGAGTAAGGCAATTCCCGCAATAAATGCCAGGAATATTGTTATGTAATTCAATATATCTTTTGTACCTTCCAATATATCTTTTGAAGAGAATATCGTAAAGTCTTCGTTAGATTCGGTTACGTGTCTTGAAGTCCTAAGAGCTTTTTTAATTGAATTCATTGAATAGTTATAATCCGCATCATCAACTAATTTGATTTCTATAGAATCATAAACGTCTCTTTTTTTAGTTCTTGACAATCCTTCTTTTTCAGGTATTTCATAAGCCATTTTGTATGGAATATATACTCCAGATGCGAAAAAGCTACTCATTCCCCTATTATCATCTAAAATACCAATTACTCTGAAAGACTTTCCATTTAAATTTATCATTTGGTTTAAACCAACTTCTCTATCGAATGAATTCTCTGCGACATCTTTCGTAATTAAAATTACATTTCTATCGGATGGTGAAAACATTCTACCTTCAAGCAATTTTTGGTCGGATATTTGAGGCCAAACTCCTGGGTCAACACCTTCTACATAAAAATTAGTCTTTTTAGTTCCATACGTGGCTTCTGCAAAAACCGACACTTTCGGATTAACGTATTTCACAACGGGCAGACCTTGTAGCACCATTACATCAGTACGGGTAAGTTCGGGGTCTTTATCATGAATAGAACTTTCACCGTTGCTTTGCGCATGTATAGATATCGTGCTACCTCCGAAGCTTGTAATAGTTTCGGAAACTTTATCTTGGAATAATTCACCCGTGGAAATTATGGTAATAACTGAAGCCACGCCAACTACGATTCCTATTATGGTTAACCAGCTTCTTAATTTACTGTTTTTAACCATGTTTATTGACATGTTAAATAGTTTTAATTTATTCACAGTTACACCCTTTGGGTATTTGTTTAAATTAAGCGATTATTTTAAATTTTTAGTAAATTAAAATAAAAAATATTTGGAAATATTTTGAAATAGATATTAATATAAGAATATTAGATAGATTAAATATCTAATTTATTTTTTGAATTTTTTCTTCTTCTAATGATGTAATATGCTACACCACCAACTAATAATATGCCAACTATTATATATGGCACAAAGCTATAGTCCATACCTTCAGTTTCGTCATTAGTTCCTTTTAATCCACTGAATTCTGACATGCTGTCTACATTATCGGGTAAGTTTACTACTTTTTTAAGGGTCTGCCTAACGCCCTTGTCGTCAGTGTATTTTACACTTATAGTAATATTTTGAGTATCTTCCTCAGGAAGTAAGCTAAAACTTGCGTAGGTATAATCTCCTTGTAATAAATTACCTATAATTACCGTATCTGGTCCCGATATTTTCCAACCGTCTTGTCTAGGCACACTTACTGAAACAGAGTTTGCTTGAATTTTTCCAGTATTTGAAACAGAAAATGAATATGAATTACCTTGATTTTCTGAATAAACTACTTCAAAGTCTGTATTACCGGTTATTATAACTCCGGCTGTTGTAAGTATTGATTGTTTGCTACCATTTTTATAATCATTAAATGTCATGTTAATATTTAACTGATATAAACCAGGGTCTGCGTCAGTACTTGAAGAAACGTCATATTCAATATTTGTAGACTGACCTACATCCAATTCTTGAATATATCTTGAATTGCCAGAACCTACAGGTAATAAAACATTATCTGCAGTATCCCATGAGAATGTTACATCTTTTAAATTAGCAGAACCTACATTCTTAACGGTAAATACCATTTTAGTAGTTTCTCCGGCATTGAATTCCTTTTTACTTATTTTAACTTCTGTAGCTTCCTTATTTGCAACGTTAATATATACTTCTTTCTTTAAACCAGTGTCTTTTTCGCCCACTTTGTAAAGTATTATTTCAACAGGGTAGTCTCCTGCATATACGCCTTTTGCAACTTTTAATTTAAATTTTGAGATAATTGCGTCCTTACCATCTTGGTAATCTGCAATAACTCCGATTTGTGATTTTAATGATTCGCCAGGTACGGCTTCAAAAGGATATTTTGGGTTAACCTCTAAAATATAATTTCCATCAGATAAACCACCAATATTCTCTACGCTGACTCTAAATTCGAATACGTCACCTGCAATAGCAGGGTCGGGGTTCTGATTAACCATTTTCATGTTTATTAATTGAATTACTTCAGGGTCATTGAACTTTGCCAAATCACTGTATGTATAGTCTGCAGTTTCTGCATATGCCGGTATTGTGAAAATTAATAGAACCGACAGTAACGTGATAATTCTTTGAATATTCATTTCTACACCTTTACTGTAAATTGTAAATTATAATGTTTTGGAAATTTTAGATTAATTATTTTATATTTTATAGTTTATATTCGGTATTTCGTATTCCATATTCTTTAGCCTACATTCCATATTTGGTACGTTTATTATCCTTATTATTTAAATTATCTTGGCTATCTTAGTTATTTTTAATTTTAATTCAATATAATACAAAATAATATAAAAATAAAGTATTTTAAGAATACAATATTATTTAATTCCTAAAGTAATCCTTATTTTTTAATATGTAATACAATATGCCTCCGGATATCAATATTACGATGATATCTGATGCAATTACGCTGTATTTCATAACTTCTAAAATCATTGCACTTTCAGCTGCAGTCGTTCCTGCCAATACTTCAGCCTTCATATCTGCAGGCAAGGTATTTAATAGTGAATCAGGCATTGTGATAACCATGACTAGGTTTATTAGAGAAAACAGGACCCCATAAGCATTCCAGGCAAGCACTCCCTTTTCAGCCCATTTCTTTGCAGAATAGATACCGTAAGTAAGCACTGTCCAAATACCAAACACTAATATATTTATTGCAATTGCAGGCATTCCCTGGAAAAATCCTGTTAATAATCTAGGTTCGAGGTATGCCATAGCGGTAGCAGTACCCATTAATGCAAAAACTGATGCTAATGCGTAGTATAGGAATACAAATTTCATTCCTAATTTCATTTCTTTAAAATTCTCCAACATAATTACCCTCTTCAAAATTGCTATTATTCTTATTATTAGTATTACTGTCTGTATTACAATATTATCAGTATTATTTTTTATTAAATTCTTATCTGTTAGCTAATCTATTCCAAATTTAAATCATCCAAATCTTCAAAATCTTTCCGATTTCTATTTATTTCATTTCGAACAATTTGTCCGTCTTTTAATTCAACTTGCGTATTTGCATATTTTGCAAGATTTAAATCGTGTGTAATCATGATTATTGTTTTACCAGATTTCCACAATTTTTGTAATATTTTTAAAACCTGAGTACCTGTTTTACTATCTAAAGCACCGGTTGGCTCATCTGCAAGCAGTATGTCAGGATTGCAAGCTAAAGCCCTAGCAATAGAGACTCTTTGTTGCTGACCTCCCGAAAGTTGGGAAGGTGAATTTTTTATACGGTCCCCTAGACCAACCATTTCTAAAACGCGTATTGCCCTTTTTTTTGCATCTTTGTCGTTTACATCCTGGAATTGTAAGGGCAACATAACATTTTCGAGTGCACTCATACTTGGTATTAAATTATACTGCTGAAATATGAAACCAATTGAACGACCCCTTAATTCTGATAGGGTAGATTCTGAAAGCTTTGATATATTTTTATCGTATAGATAAACGTCCCCTTTTGTAGGTATATCTAAACAGCCTATCATATTCATCATGGTTGATTTACCGCTACCTGATGAACCAATAATTGCTACAAAATCTCCTTTTCGGATATCTAAATTAATATCCCTAAGTGCTGTAACTTTATAATCTCCCATAGGATATATTTTCCATATGTTTCTTAAAGAGATTATAACTTCAGAGTCTAAAGTATCTGGCGTATTTGTATTTTCAACTTCAGAATCTTCCTTGATATCAGCTTCAGCTTTTACAGTATTTTGAATAGTATTTTCAGTACCACTTACGGTTTCAATGGTTTTTTCGTTATTTTCCATTTTATCCCCAAATAGTGGTTGTAAATTAAATTTTATGTAAATTTTGTATAAATTATATATCACATAATTAATGATATATTGTATATTAATAGATTTAAAATTAAATTTTACGTTAATTGAATCCAAAATTTGGACAATAATACTATGGGCACATAATATATAAAATTAATTAGGTAATATTCGATAATGACAAATATGGCCATTGAATATGCGAAAAAATAAAAATAAAAATAAAATCATTAAAGAGCATGTAGATGTTTTTATAAAAATTATAGTTATATCTGTAAAAATATCTGTAAAAATAACAATAACACATGTAAAATAATTTTCTAGTAAATATAATATTATAAAATAGCATGATTAATTCATAACGATTAAGTAGATATTAATTATTAATAAATTTTTAATAAAATCTTATTAAAAGTCATTTTGTATTATTAAGTGATATAATTCATTAAGGAGTAATTTTGATACCGTTAGGTCCTACTCTGGTAAACATTTTCGTACACCCCCTTGAATTTTTGTATTATTTTTGTATTTAAATAACATATTTCATTAATTGTTAGCTTTGATACCTTTGAGCCCTGTTCTAGAAAACATTTTTTTACACCTCCAATTTCTTGTAATAATAGGTTAGTGTTTCTAGTATATATATTTAACTATGCTTAAATTTATTAAGCACAATTAAAGATATATTTTACTCATGAATAAGACTATATATCAAAACTTGTAAATATTAATCAATTAATACTCAAAAAATAGAAAAATAAAAAATTAAATTAATATAACTTAAAAAAAGATTAAATTAGTAACACTTACGTATTTGATGGTATATATGAAAGAATTTAAAGAATTAAAAAACAATCCTATGTATTATTATTTAATACCGTTATCCATCCTCGCTACAATAGGTTTGCAAATATGGAATACATTGTTTAACAACTTTGGGGTGGATATCGTAGGTATCAATGGTTTGCAGGTTGGTATGATTCAATCTATTAGAGAGATACCAGGATTTCTAACATTTTTAGTAGTTTATATATTGTTAATAATAAAAGAACACAGATTAGCTGCGTTATCCATAGTTATTTCAGGAATTGGGGTTGCGTTAACAGGTTATTTCCCATCCGTAGAAGGCTTAATGTTTACAACATTTATGATGTCGTTAGGGTTCCACTTTTTCGAAACCACAAATCAATCTTTGACATTACAACACTTTACAAAACGTCAGGCTCCTTTAATGTTTGGAAAAATAAAAAGCCTTTCTGCGTTGGGCAATATAATAATTGGGATTATAATCTGGTTTACCGCATCATATTGGTCATTGAAATATAATTATTTAGTATTGGGGTCAATTATATCACTTGGAGGATTATATCTCTTATTAAATTCTCCAAATGTTCCGGAAACCACTCCTCAAAAGAAAAAAATGATGATAAAGAGCAAATACTGGCTTTATTATGTGCTTAATTTCCTTAGTGGTGCGAGAAGACAAATATTTATGGTCTTCGTATTGTTCCTATTGGTTGAAAAATATCATTTTAGCGTAATACAAGTAACTACTTTGTTTATAATGAATAATATCATTTCATTTTTGGTTTATCCGAAAATTGCTAAATATATTAACGTATATGGCGAAAAAAAGATGTTATCTATCGAATATACGATGTTAATATTCGTATTTCTTATATATGCCTTTGTAGAAAATCCACTAGTTGCCGCCCTTATGTATATCGTGGACAACTTCTTTTTTAACTTTGCAATAGGTATAAATACATATTTCCAAAAAACAGCTGAACCTGAAGACATTGCACCTTCTGTGGCGACAGGATTTACAATAAATCACATTTTAGCGGTTTTAATGCCCTTAATTGGTGGTGCATTATGGCTTGTAAACTGGAAAATACCATTTGTCATCGGCGCTGTAATTTCTTGTATTTCATTATTATTTGTACAAAAAATAAAGTACGCTAAATAAAATATTTATTAATTCTTTTTTATTATATTTTTATTATATTTTTATTATATTTTTATTATATTTTATTTTTTTTTAAATTATAATATGACGCTAAATTAGTATCATAATTCATTATTTTGAAGATTCAAAGCCATTATATTTTGTAATATCGTTTAAAAAAAAGATATATTTTTAAATTAAAGGCTAATCAGTTAAATTTTAGCATATATCTAACCATAAGGATAATTAGACGCCTAATATTCTTATAAACATTCTTAAATTAAATGATAAAATATATAAAGATATAATAACTTATAATATAATAGGGACGTAATTAAAATAAATAAATTAACTAGGATAATCGAATAATTTAATACCTAATTATTTAGAATAGTTGGAAAGTCTAATTTTGGGAGGGAGGCGGGCACTACATCATAGCCATAACTATCAAATCTATGCTGTTTTAAGTTAGACTGTTTTAACGGGGATGGGAAACACGGTGTTATAAGGGGTTGTACTATAAATGATAATCTTTTTGGGGGAAAAGGTTATTATTTAGTTTTCTCATTCATCACATTCTTTTTTATTTTTTATAAATTTAACAATACATTAACTCAAAAAGTTTAAAAGTTTAAAACATGTTTTTTTAAATATTTATAATATCGAAACATTTAATTATACGAAGTAAAAATCTTTATATATTCCCTATTAGTCATATATATACCGAAGTGGTTACAATTGACCGTCTGAATTTTTTTATAATATTATTTATTACTAACTTAATAAAACTTAACAAGTAAAAAAAGCCGAAATATTGAGAGGTGCTATTATGGCAAGTCCAAACCAAGGTGTATTACCTGAAAATATGAAAAGATACATGGGTAGAGATGCTCAAAGAATGAACATCTTAGCTGGTAGAATAATCGCTGAAACAGTTAGATCAACATTAGGTCCAAAAGGAATGGATAAAATGTTAGTTGACGACATGGGAGATGTTGTTGTAACAAACGACGGTGTAACAATCTTAAGAGAAATGAGTGTTGAACACCCTGCTGCTAAAATGTTAATCGAAGTAGCAAAAACACAAGAAAAAGAAGTTGGAGACGGTACAACAACCGCTGTTGTTACAGCTGGTGAATTATTAAGAAAAGCTGAAGAATTATTAGACCAAAACGTACACCCAACAATCGTTGTTAAAGGATACCAAATGGCTGCTCAAAAATGTCAAGAAGTTTTAAAAGAAATTGCTTGCGAAGTAAGCTCAGAAGACAAGGAAATCTTAACAAAAATCGCAATGACCTCAATCACCGGTAAAGGTGCTGAAAAAGCTAAAGCTAAATTAGCTGACATCATTGTTGATGCTGTATCTGCAGTAAGCGAAAACGGAGAAGTTGAAAAAGACTTAATCAAAATTGAGAAAAAAGCTGGTGCTTCAATCGATGAAACCGAATTAGTTAAAGGTGTTTTAATCGACAAAGAAAGAGTAAGCGCACAAATGCCTAAAAAAGTTGAAGGTGCTAAAATTGCATTATTAAACTGTGCAATTGAAGTAAAAGAAACTGAAACAGACGCTGAAATTAGAATCACAGACCCTGCAAAATTAATGGAATTCATTGAACAAGAAGAAAAAATGTTAAAAGACATGGTTCTTGAAATCAAAAACGCAGGAGCTACAGTATTATTCTGTCAAAAAGGTATCGATGACTTAGCACAACACTACTTAGCTAAAGAAGGAATCATGGCTGCAAGAAGAGTTAAAAAGTCAGATATGGAAAAATTAGCAAAAGCTACAGGCGCTAACATCATCACAAATATCAAAGACTTATCAGCTGAAGACTTAGGTGACGCTGGAATCGTAGAAGAAGAAGCAATTTCAGGAGACAAAATGATTTTTGTTAAAGAATGCAAACTTCCTAAAGCGGTTACCATGTTAATCAGAGGTACAACAGACCACGTTATTGAAGAAGTAGCTAGAGCTGTTGACGACGCTATCGGTGTTGTAGCATGTACAATCGAAGATGGTAAAATAGTTTCAGGCGGAGGTTCAACAGAAGTTGAATTATCCATGAGATTAAGAGAATTCGCTGAAGGAATCGATGGAAGAGAACAATTAGCTGTTAGAGCTTTCGCTGATGCTTTAGAAGTAATTCCAAGAACATTAGCTGAAAACGCTGGTTTAGACGCTATTGAAATCTTAGTTAGAGTTAGAGCTGCTCACGCAGGTAACAACAAATGCGCTGGTTTAAACGTATTCACTGGCGAAGTTGAAGACATGTGTGCAAACGGCGTTGTTGAACCATTAAGAGTTAAAACACAAGCTATTCAGTCAGCTGCTGAATCAACAGAAATGTTATTAAGAATTGACGATGTAATTGCTGCTGAAAAATTAAGAGGAGCTCCTGATATGGATATGGGAGGAATGGGCGGAATGGGCGGTATGCCTCCAATGATGTAATTGATTTAATTTGATTAATTAAATATCAATTATATTTTTAAATTCCATTCTTTCTTAATTATTATTTTTTTGAATACATTTTATGGTTATTTCATTTTATAAATCATTTTATTTGTGATATTATAATATAATAGCAAAGACAATATATTTTTTTATAAAATTTTATAGAATTTATAACTTAATCAATTTTATTTGTGATATTATGGATTTAAAACGTTCAAAAATTTCAGTTTCCATAATTGGTGGAACCGATGGTCTTGGAAAATGGTTTGCCAAATTTTTAAAAGAAAAAAATGACAATTTTAATTTTGAAATAACCGTTACAGGTAGAAATAAAGAAAAAGGCAGTGCTGTAAGCCAAGAACTCAGCGTAAACTATTGTTCGGATAATATTAATGCCGTAGAAAAAGCAGATATTGTGATAATAGCAGTACCCATTAGTCATACCCTGTCAGTTATAGAAGAAGTAGCCCCCCATGTACCAAAAGGTAGCATATTAATGGATATGACTTCAGTTAAGGAAAAACCGTCTTTAAAAATGATAGAATTTACAAAAAAAGGTGTTTCTGTTATTCCAACCCACCCAATGTTTGGACCTTCAGTACCTTCAATTGCTGAACAAGTTGTAATTCTTACACCCGTGGAGAAGTGTGATAATAAGCACTTTGAGAGAGTTAAAGAGTTCTTAGAAAATGCGGGGGCGAAGGTAATCGTCGTTACCCCCCAACAGCATGATGAAATTATAAGCGTAATTCAAGGTTTAACTCACTTTGTCCATATTTCATTAGGCTCTACCCTTAGAGAGCTTGGCGTAAGTATTAAGGACTCCAGGAATTTTGCATCTCCGATTTATGAAATGATGATTAATATGGTCGGTAGAATCGTAGGGCAAAATGCAAATTTATACGCCGATATTCAAATGAACAATGACCGGGTTACAAACGTTCACGACACTTTTATAAATGAATGTATTAAATTACGCGATACAGTTGCAAATAAAGATAAAAAAGCATTTATTGAAGATATGGAATTGACTTCTGCTTATTTTGGTGAAGAAACTAAAAAAGGTCTGTATTATTCAAATAAAGCCGTTAATGCCATAGTTAATGAGAATATGGCACTAAAAGAATCTATTGGTAAAGAAATTACTTTAAAACATATATACACTGGTAAAATTTATAACGGAATCCTAAATAATATTATTGACGATAAATTAATTCTTAAAGACCTTAAAAATGATAAAAAAGAATATGAATTAAATATTTATGAATTTAATTTGCTATAACTTCACTATTTTATTTTTTCTATTTCTTAGTTTTTAGTTTTTCTGTTTTCTTTTTATTCATTGTTTTGATTTTAATTGAACATATAATTTTTCAAATAATTCTTCCTGTAATAAATCTATTTTACCGTCATTTGCTAAATACAGGGATGGTAAAAAGTTTTTTATAACTTTTTCTCTCGTATCAAATTTTTCTTGGAATATAAAATTTCCATCTTTTGAATTTTCCAATTCTTCGATTATATAATCCATAATATCTGAAATATCGTCTTCTTCAATCATTTCTTCGATTAAATTATTTAAATTGGTTGCAATGGTACCGGGAGATTGAGTTCTTTTTTTTCTAGGTTTTTTGGATTTTATTTTATTAAGTTCCGATTGTAACGTAGTTATAAGACCATCTAAAGTTACAGTGGTTTGTTTTGTAGGTTTCTCATTTGTTTTTTCGTCCATTATTACAGGGATAGGTTGAGTTTCTAAATCGTTGTATTCTTCATCCCTTCTATCATCCTCGTTGATTTCCTCTTCCCCTTCCTCTTCTTCATCATCGAAAGCATTCTCGCATTCCCCGTATAAAATTTCAGATTTCATCCTTAGCAAAATGCTAGCTACTAAAACGACATCTGCAGAGAGTCTTATGTCAAATTTTCGTAACTCTTTAATCGTTTCTAGATATTCATTTGCAATATCTGAAATATTGATATTCCAAGGGTCTACTTGCTTTTTAGAAATGTTTTCTTTAATAATCCGTACCCATAACTCAAATTCCATAAAATCCCCTAATTTTATATTTTTTCTAGATTTAACCACATTATAATAATGCACTGATTATTGTATTTACAATTGTACTATTGAATAACCAGAAGATTGTAAATACTCCGAAAACTCCTATCCATATGCCTTTATTCCAACTTAATACTTTTGAACCATCAAATGGTGGGATAGGTAGCATATTAAACCATGCAAGTGTTATGTTTACCAAAAAGCCCATAATTCCTAAATTTACTAAATATATATTTTGCATTTTCATACCTAAAATTAACGGGATTAGGAATACAAATGCCAATCCGAAGTTTATTAAAGGTCCTATTATTGAAATTTTACCATTTTCCTCGTAGGTAAGGTACTCTTTACTTATATAAACTGCACCCGGGGCTATGAAAGTTATTCCGATTAATATTCTTAATATTAAAGCTATTGCTAAACCTTCATACCAAGCTCGGTATTCACTCCAAGCGCCATAATGTTTTGCCACAGTTCTATGACCTAATTCGTGGAATATAAAACCAGTACCTACAGCTATTAAAGCGATTAATAAGTCTATCAATCCCGCTTGGTTTAAATTTAAAGGCCATGCGAATATAATTGCTATTGCAAATGTTGAAATTAATATTTCTTTAATCTCTTCTGCACTAAAATCAAAATAATTCATTATTTCACCGCGTAAATGTGTAAATTTATGTAGACTAATTTTAAATTTTATATTTTCATATTTCCATATAGTATATGTTAATATTTGTTAATATTTATTAATATTTATTAATGTATGGAGAATAATGCAAATTTAACAAAAAATTAAAAAATCTAAAATAAAGAATAAAAAAATAATATAAAAATAATATAAAAATAATATAAAAATATTATAAAATAAGATAAAAAAATAAAGAAATAATATTTTAAATACGAATCATATTTTCAAAATCAATGGATACGTTATCGCCCGATTTAATATCAAACTCTTCATCGCAAATACATTTTAAATTTTTGTTGTTATATGAAACACTTACGGTTTTATAGTATCCAAAATCAATAAAACCATTTACAACACCGTATTTTTTGCCGTTTCTATCACCACTAGTAGAGGTGCCCGTACTTTCAACAGTTTTAATTTTAACATTCTCAGGAGAAACTGCTAATTTTGCATTATTTTCAGATAATATATTATAACCCAAAAATTTGGCAACTTTTTCATTTTTTGGCTTTTTAAATATCTCTTTTGTTCCAAAGTCGTTCAATTCCCCATTAATTACTATGGCAATATGTTCGCCCAAAGTCCTGGCCTCTACAAAATCATGCGTAATATGTATTATAGGGGTTAATTCACTTATTTTCTTTAATTCATCCATTACAGTATCTTTAATATGAATATCTAATGCGGAAGTAGGTTCATCGAGTAATAAAAGTTTAGGATTTAATACCAAAGCTCTTGCTAATGCAACTCTTTGTTGTTCCCCACCACTAAGTGTTTTTGGCGTTCTTTCCAATATATGGGATATATTTAAAAATTCCGCAATATCTCTTATTTTCTTATCTGCGGTAAGCTTATCAACCTTACGAATAGTCATTCCGTATTTTATATTCTTATAAACATTCATATTTGGGAATAATGCATAATTTTGAGGTACATAACCAAAATTTCTTAGTTCGGGTTTCAAATCAGTTATATCTTCATCATCATAATAAATTTTACCGTTATCTACATCCAAAATTCCTGCTATACATTGAATAATTACGGACTTTCCAGCACCACTTGGACCCAAAATTACACAATATTTGTCACGCAATTCAAATGAAACATTTTTTAATTGAAATTCTTTCCATGATTTGGATACATTTTCTAATTTTAACATCCTTACACCAAATTAATTATGATACATTTATTAATGCAATATATTATGCAATTATATGCCATATATTTTTTTTATTTTTTAATCCTATTTTTTATTTTCTTTTAATTTTTAACTTTTTTATGCCTTACAAGCCTAAAGATTGTAAATAACAATATACTTACAATGATCATCAACACGGAAATTGGTTTTGAGGAAGACAAACCGAATTGGTTAAATCTATCCATAATGAGTACAGGTGTTGTTTTGGGGAAATAAGCAACTATTAAAATTGCACCTACCTCACTTAAACCTCTCGCATATGTCAAAATACTTCCAGAAACTAAGTTATTTTTTATAATTGGTAAGGAAACACTAAAGAACGTTTTAAATCTTGAAGCGCCCAATGTTCTTGAAACGTGTTCTAACTCCTCGTCCACCATTTCAAAACCGTCCCTTGCACTATTTATCATGAATGGGATTCCTACATATAGCATTACTGCTACAATCCCCCAAAAATTATCAACTATCTTTAAACCTGCGTTAGTTAGAAATTCACCGATGGTACTCCCGTAAAAGAATGAAAGTATCATAATACCCACTACGGAGTGGGGTATTGCCATAGGAATATCAATTATACTTTCAATTAAACTCTTACCTTTAAAGTCATTTCTTGCAAAAATGTATGCTAAAGGCACACCGAACAATAACGCCAACAACGTACTCATTCCTGCTGCTTTTAAACTTACTTCAAGCGATTTGATAACTTCCTTATCCATTATAGCTCCCGAAACATCTCCAGGATTCAATAACATAGTTATCAAAGGCAATGAAACAAATAATAAAATAAATACTGATGCAGACAAGAATACTATGTAAAAACTTTTATCTATCTTCATATTATCACAAATAAAGGGGATTAAATGAGTAATGCAAATAATACCTAATGTAAATTTTATTAGGAATCTAATATATATTGGAAATGTATTTGCGTAATTATTTTTAATAATATAATTTTTAAACTATATGAAAGTTTAGTATTTATAATTAATTTTAATGGTATTTTAACAGGATATAATTAATAATATTATTAAATACATTGATTATATATAAAATAAAAACTAAGATAGTTAAATGCCTAAACTAAATATTAAATACTCTAATAACTAATTTAATAATTAATTGAATAAATAGGTGAATAAATATCTAATAAATATTTAACAAACTAAATATAAATAAATACATAAATTATTTGGATTACTAAATTTAAATTTGGTGATATATTGCACTTTGTTGATGTTTTGACAGTTGGGAAAGATTTATTAAAAGCGAACAAAAAAAATGCCGATAAAAATAGAAAATTATTAAAAGAAAATAATGTCGTGGCTTTTGACTTCATGGGGGCAATTGGTAGTGGTAAAACATTATTAATTGAAAAATTAATTGAAGATTTAAAAGGGGACTATAATGTCGCTTGCATTGCAGGGGATGTAATTGCAAAATTCGATGCTGGTAGAATGGAAAAACATGGCGCTAAAGTAATTCCATTAAATACCGGCAAAGAATGCCACTTAGATGCACACCAAATCGGTCATAGCTTAGGGGACTTAGATTTAAAAGATATAGATATCGTATTTATTGAAAATGTGGGTAATTTAATATGCCCTACAGACTTTGATTTAGGAACTCATAAAAGAATAGTTGTAGTTAGTGCTACAGAAGGTGACGATACTGTTGAAAAACACCCTGAAATATTTAAAACAGCTAATTTAACAATTATTAATAAAATAGACCTTGCTGAAGCAGTTGAAGCAGACCCTAAAAAGATGGAAGCTGACGCGAAACTAATAAATCCTGAAATGGACGTTTTGTTGACTGCCGTTAAGAAAGATATTGGATTTGATGAAGTTGCCAACTATATAAGAACTAATGTAAAAGAACAACGAAACTAATTAGTTGCTAAAATTAGCATACTATTTTCATACTTTTAATTTTTTATAATTCTAGATTACAACTTATTTTTTAATAAGTTACTAGTTATTTTTAAAAATAATTGACTTAAAATAATAACTTAAACATACATATTAATTTATAAATTTAAATTAATAAATATATTTGCCTAAAATAAAAATGGTGGACCTAGCCGGATTCGAACCGGCGACCCTCGCCTTGTAAGGGCGATGTCATAGCCAACTAGACCATAGGTCCTCTTTTGCTTATTTATTATTTTGCAATCGTATGAATATTCTATTTATAAAATGGTGGACCTAGCCGGATTCGAACCGGCGACCCTCGCCTTGTAAGGGCGATGTCATAGCCAACTAGACCATAGGTCCCATTTATTTCATCAAATTAATTGCAAAATAACAAAGGTAATTATAGTATATAAATGTTTCGGTTTTGTCTATATAAATAGCTATTCAATGTATAACCAAGATATTTAGATATATTATGATTAAAAATAAAATAAACATTATATAATCGGATTAACTAAAAATATACAAAGTTTGGAGTTAGATATTATGGATATGGACTTTAATTTGAAAAATTTTGAAAATTATGAGAAAGATAGAAATAATATCATTGATGATGCTAATTATGCCAAAAATTTAAAAAAGGAATCAAATCTAAACTTAAAATCAGACTCCAAACTAAACGAAATTATTGAAGAACTTAAAGCTTTTAAAAATGAAAAAAACGATGCAATATGTAAGGGTAATGGATATAAAAACGACTCCATTGTTGTTGATTTTACAGAATACAACCCATTGCATAATGGACATAAATACTGCATGGATTTTGCAAAGAAATTTGGAATATTTATCTGTGTCGTTCCAGGACCTCTTGAAAGAAGTGGTAGAGGAGTTCCCTATTTATTAAATCGTGAAATACGTGCTAAAATGGCAATTAAAGCAGGTGCTGATTTAGTTGTGGAAGGTCCACCCATGGGAATTATGGGCTCAGGTCAATACGTACAATGTTTAATTAGAATGTTTTATAAATTAGGGGGCGAAGTGATACCTCGAGGATATATAGAAGAACAAACGATGAATAAAGTAATATCCTGCATTATAGATGGGCACCACATAAAAATAAAGCCTTATAAAATATCTTGCATAGAAACAGGCGAAGTTTTAGGGGAAAAATTAGAAATAGACAATTATGTAATAGCTTCTATGTCATATACGATTCATAAACTTAGAAATGTGCTTAATAACTATGAGCCAAAATTTAAATTCTTAGAAAGAATTGAAGGTATTAGTGGTACAAAAATACGTGAAGGAATATATGATGGAAATTTTGATATTTTAAAAACCATGGTGCCTGATACCACAATTGAGATTATTGAAAACTTATTTAAAAATTATGATATGGACGAAATAATTTTAAAAAGATACGAAGATAGGATTTTAGACACCGTTAACAATGATAAATACGATATTCGAAACATAATCCCTGAAAAAATGGCTAATACAATATATTCTCGTTCTGAACATTACGAAAGTATTGAAGAACTTAAAAAAGCATTACCTTATGGGTTTACGAAAAATAATAACGATAGAATACTTACAAAATTAGAGGCAAGGATAAATAGTGAAGATATTTCAAATTATATTGATTTTTATCCTAGAAATGTAAAAATTCTTGAAAACTCATTAGATTATGTATGATTTATAATATTATTATACTAAAATAACTATTATATTTTTTTACACGATATATTTATATATTTATATATGGGTATATTTATATTTTAAAATCAATTTAAAAATTAGATAAATAGGTAAAATTTTAATATAATTTAAATATTACCTAACAATAAGTTAATACAGTTTAGCAGAATAATAGCAAGTATTTTATATATAAAATTCCAAAGATAAATAAACTAATAGATAGTTAAAAATATTTAGACATACTTAACATACTTAAATAAATTTGAATATTGAAAATAAAATAATATAAAATTAAAATAGAAATGATTGACTTTAATATTTTTTATTTTTATTTTATTTTTATATATAGGTTAAGACGAAATAAAATAGATATTACTTCGCTTAATCGAACTAAACACGGTGAAAAGAATGGTATTGTTACTTATAAGGGGAGACAGCTACGAAAAAATAAAAAACGCCTTAGCAGATGTACATAGGCACGCGAAACTAACGATTGTTGGAAAGCCAAGAATCATGGTACCAGAAGCTGCTGATGAAATTTTAGAATACATCGTTGGAAATATTAAAAAACCTTGTAAAAAAGCTTGTCTTGTGAAAATTGAAGAGAATGCCCCACGTTCAATCGATAGGATTAGGAAAATACACCCTCCTGCGCATATTGTAATACTTAGCGAAAGACACGAACCTTATTCTTTCTTAATTGACGATTTTCCTAAGATGCCCATGTTAAAAGGATATTATAAAAGTAAAGCCATACTTGATAGCGAAGATGAAGAAAACAATGAAAAATCTGAAAAAAATACAAAATCTAAACAAAAAAATAAAGGTAACAAAAAATAATAAAAATAGTAAATAAACTAAGTATATTATTTTTTTAATTTTATAAGTTTTTAATAATATTAAAATATTAAAATATTTTTGTATAATCAAATATTATAATTATTACATTTACAAATGACTAATTTATTATAATTAAAAATTATTAGGTGATTTTAATGAAATCAGTAGGTGAACTAGATTTTGTTGAAATGGATAAGTCCGTTAAAGAATTTTGGGAAAAAAACAACATATATAAAAAAGTTAAAGCTTTAAATGCAACAGCTCATAACCCTGATTATTATTTTGTTGATGGTCCCCCATACTGTTCCGGTGCTATACACTTAGGTACTGCTTGGAATAAAACTATAAAAGATACTGTTTTAAGATTTAAAAGAATGGAAGGTTTTAACGTTTCAGATATGGCAGGCTGGGATATGCACGGTTTACCTATCGAAGTTAAAGTTGAAAACGAGTTTAAACTTTCATCAAAGAAAGATATTGAAACAAAAATCGGAACACAAGTATTTATTGATAAATGTAAAGAATTCGCACTTATGCACAAAGCAAACATGGAAAAACAATTTAAAAACTTGGGTGTTTGGTTAGATTGGGAAAATGCGTACATGCCAATCAAAAAGGAATATATGGAAATGGGTTGGTGGACACTTAAAAAAGCTCATGAAAAAGATCTTTTGGAAAAAGACCTTAGAGTCGGATACTGGTGCCCAAGATGTGAGACTTCACTTGCTGAGCACGAAGTTAGGGGAGAATATAAAGACGTTGTTGACCCTTCAGCTTATGTGAAATTCCAATTACAAGAAGCAGAAAACGAATACATAGTTATTTGGACAACTACGCCGTGGACTTTACCTTCAAACTTGCTCGTTGCTGTTGGAAACGATTTCGATTATGCAAAAGTAGAAGTTGTAAGAACAGAAAATGAGACTGCTGAAACAAGTAAACAAATTTGGATTGTTGCTGAAGCTTTAGTTGAAAGTGTAATGAAAAAAGCTATTAGTACAGCAGAATACCAAGGTAAAACACTTGAATACAACGTAGTAGAAACCTTTAAAGGTAGTGAATTAGTTGGCAAAAAGTACGTTCATCCATTTATGGAAGAAAACGAAAGACAGAAAGAATTCGCTGAACTTGAAAATGCTCACATGATTGTAGAGGGCGACCACGTGACAACTGAAGGTGGTACTGGTTTAGTACACACCGCTCCAGGATTTGGGGAAGATGATTTTGCAGTAGGTACAAAATACGGATTACCTGCTTACGCTCCATTAGACGACAATGGAAAATACACAGAATCCATTTGGAAAGGTTTATTCATTAAAGATATGGATGATAAAATAGTTGACTTGTTATCTGAAAAAGATTTATTAGTAAACTATGGTAAATCAAAACACTCATATCCGCACTGCTGGAGATGTAAAACACCTTTATTATTTAGGTCAACTGAACAATGGTTCTTATCAATCTCTAAAATTAAAGATAGCATCATAGAACACGGTAAAACTGTTGGATGGACACCTAATTGGGTTGAAACTAGATATGTAAACGGTGTTACCTTTGTAGGGGACTGGAACATTTCAAGACAAAGATACTGGGGTATTCCTTTGCCTATTTGGGTATGTGAAGAATGTGGTAAATACGAAGTTATTGGAAGTATTGCCGAACTTGAAGAAAAGTCAATCGAACCGGTAAAACTCGATGATATTCATAAACCATCCGTAGACCCAGTTAAAATTAAATGTTCTTGCGGTGGCGTTATGAGCAGAGTACCTGATGTTTTAGACGTTTGGTATGATAGCGGTCTTGCACCATATGCAAGTATTGGTTCAAAAGAGCTTAAAAAAGCTGATTTCATTACAGAAGGACACGACCAAGTTACAAAATGGTTCTATTCACAACATGCACTTAGCGAACTTGTATTTGGAGATATTCCTTACAAAAAATGTTTAATGCACGGTTTTACCTTGGATGAAAAAGGAGAAAAGATGAGTAAAAGTCTTGGTAACATTGTTAGCCCTGATGATGTTATTGCGAAATACGGTGCAGATATCCTTAGATTCTACCTATTAAGTGCAAATAAAGCATGGGAAGATTTAAGATTTGCTTACTCGGAACTTGAAGAAGTTAGAAGTATGTTAAACACCCTCTGGAACTCATATTCATTCTCTGTAAACTACATGACACTTGACGATTTCGTTCCAAATATGGATTACCTTGAAAACTGTAGAGTTGAAGACAGATGGATATTAAGTAAAGTAAATTCACTCGTTAAAACGTCTATGGAAGCTCTTGAACAACCATTCTTACACACATACACATGGGCAATCAGAGACTTTGTATTGAATGATTTAAGCAGATGGTATATCAAATTGATTAGAGATAGAACCTGGCAGGAAAAAGATAGTAAGGACAAATTAGCAGTTTACCAAACTTTGTACTACGTATTATTAAAGTTAGTAACTGTTATGGCTCCGGTTGTACCACATATCTCTGAAAAGATTTATCAAAACCTTAAATTTGAAGAATTAGGTATGCCTGAAAGCATTTCAATGTTAACCATTGAATACGACGAGTCAATGATTAATGAAGAACTTGAAAACGATATTTCATTGGTTAGGGAAATTGTAGATGGTTTATTAAGAGGTAGGGATAAAATTAAATACACCCTTAGATACCCAATTTACAAAATAACATTACCTGAAGAAATTAAAAATTCAGTTGAAAAATATGATTATATTATCAGAGAACAAGGTAACGTTAAAGAAATTGAATTTAAAGAATTTGAAGGAAATATAATTGTAAAACCTAACTTCAAAGAACTTGGAAAAGTTTTCAGAAGTGACGTTCCAAAAGTAGTTAAATTCATAAATTCAATTGACGGAAAAGAATTAAAAGATGCTCTTAAAAACGGTTCATATATGGGCGAATTTGAAATTAAACCTGAATATGTTGAATTTAGAGTTGAAATTCCTGAAAATATTATAGGTATTGAATTCTCAAAAGGAAACTTCTACATTCACAATGAAATTAAACCTGAATTAATTAAAGAAGGTTTAGCAAGAGAAGTAATTAGAAGAATTCAATCTATGAGAAAAGATCTTGATTTAGAAGTAAATGAAAAAATAAGTGTATTATACTCAGGAATTGAATTTAGTGAAGAATTATTGTCTAGAATTGCCAAAGAAGTTAGAGGAAACTTTGTAGGTGATTCCGACATTGATAGTAATGATTCATCAGTATATAATCAAGAATGGACCATTAAAACACCTAACGAAGAAACCTATGACTTAAAAATAAGTGTTAAAAGGAGTTCCCAATAATTTGCAATTTATTGCAATAAATTGATTATTTAAATAATCCTTAAATTTTTATTTTTTTTGTAAATTTTAAATAACTTTTTATTTTTTTATTATTTTTATTATTTTTATTATTTTTATTATTTTTATTATTTTTATTAGTATTTTATAGATTTATTCAAATAGTACCATTGCTATTATATTATTGAAATACTATGTTATTGTACTATTATCAGTTATATTTTTAGAAATTAAAAAAACGTGAAATTATGAAAACTATAGTTATACTTGTAAATCCAAAATATAGTGGAAATTTAGGAGCTATTGCAAGAAATATGATGAATTTTGATACATACGACTTAAGAATAGTTCAAAATAGAGATGATGAAAAACCGGAAACCGTTTTGAATGACGAAGCTTTCATACGTGCTGTTCATGCTAAGGAAATACTAGAAAACGCCAAATTTTATAAAACACTTGAAGAAGCGTCTTCAGATATTGATTATCTTGTAGCTACCACTGGTGCAGTCTCAGGGGGCGATAAAAACATTAAAAGGATACCAATGACGCCTCGAAAATTAGCGGAAAAAAGTATTAGCCTTAAAGGTAACATAGGTATTGTTTTTGGAAGAGAAGATGATGGACTTAGAAATGAAGATGTTGAACTCTGCGATTTATTAGTTTCAATCCCTACATGTTCTAATTATCCAATAATGAATTTATCGCATGCGGTAGCTGTTATTTTATATGAATTATATAATATAAGGATTGATGAGAGCATACCGTATGATACCAATGTTAAAGAAGCATCAAAAGAAGATAAAGACATATTACTTAACATATTTAATGATTTCGTAGACAAATCATTGATACAAGACCATAAAAAGCCAATTTGTAAAACCATATTTAAAAGAGTAATTTCTAGAGCTTTTATAAGTGGTAGGGAAGCTAATTCACTTATGTGTGTATTTAAAGATAAAATAATTGGTTCAAATAAAAAATAAAAAATAAAAAATATTTCAATATCATCAATAATTTTTAAGTATTTCAATCTAATCTATTCTTAAATTATTGGCTTGTTTTATATGCGTAATATATCATATAAAGGGCAGATAAACCAACAAGGATGTAAATAGTTCTTGCTACTAACGAATTACCTAATGAAATAATTTGTACGAGGTCTATGTTTAGTGCTCCCACTAACCCCCAGTTTAAACCCCCAATTATTACTAAAAAGATAGCAAGTTTATCCAACCATGTTTTATGATTTGCCATATTTCGCATTTTTGATTCCACTTCCATATCCATAATATCCCCTCTCTAACAATGTTTAGTAATATATACAAATTAATACCGATAGTTAATTTTGAGATAGGATTATCTATTAAATAGTTAAGTTAGTTTCATTATAATTTATAAAAATTATTCTTTAAGTAATTATCTATTCAAATATATTGATATTTTATGAGGACAGATGAGTATAATTTAAAATAATCAACCTAGTTCATAGATCATTTATCAAATAATTATAAAAATAAATAGTGTTAATACAAATAAATACAAATAATAAGTAAAATTTAAATTTATTAAATAAGTTATAGAATCTTAAAATTGTAGGTTTAAAACTTTTCAATTGGGTGAAATATTGTCTAAATTTGGTGTGCATGATAAAAATGATAAAAATGATATTTTAAATTTAAATTTATTTGGAATTGATTTCAAAAACCCCGTATTTCTAGCAGCAGGCGTTATGGGAGAAACTGGTTCTGCTATGCGTAGAATTGCTAAAAATGGAGCCGGTGCAGTATGTACAAAGTCCATAGGTCTTGAAAAAAAGCCCGGACATAATAATCCAACTATGGTTGAAGTAGATGGTGGATTCTTAAATGCTATGGGATTACCCAACCCTGGAATTGACCAATATATTGATGAAATAGAATATATTAAAAAAAAAATGAAAGAATTGGATGTAAAAGTTATAGGTTCGATATACGGCAAAAATGAAAAAGAATTTGAAAAAGTTGCTGAAACAATAACTGAACATGTGGATTTAATTGAATTAAACATATCTTGCCCTCATGCAGGTGGTGGTTATGGGTCATCAATTGGTCAAGATTGTAATTTAAGCCATAAAGTGGTTTCTACAGTGAAAAATATAGCAAAAGTACCTGTTATAGCTAAATTAACCCCTAATGTAACAGATATTAAAGAAATTGCCACCAGTGTTGAAGATGCGGGTGCTGATGGTATTACAGCTATTAACACACTTGGTCCTGGCATGGTTATTGACATAGAATCCAAAAAACCAATATTGGGAAATATTTACGGCGGAATGTCTGGAAAAGCTGTTAAACCTATTGCAATCAAGAATGTATATGACATATACTCAGCTGTTGAAATTCCTGTAATTGGTGTTGGAGGTATTACGACAGGTTCTGACGCAATTGAATTTATGATGGCAGGCGCTTCAGCCGTTCAAGTTGGTACAGGCGTTTATTATAGGGGCTACGAAATATTCAACAAAATAAATGATGAAATCAGCGAATACTTACTTAAAAAAGAATTAAAAATGAGTGACGTTGTTGGATGCGTCCATAACTAACTATAACTTGTCTTTAAGTTATAATGTAAATAAATTAAAAAAATAAAAATAATTAATTATTTATTTTTTATTTAAATTCCGTAGGTTTCTTTATATTTAGCCTTTGCTTTTCTTTTAAGATATATATTACCAGCTACCCCTGCTAAAAGTGGTAATGGCGTTCCAATATATGCCATACCACAAAATGCACCCAAACATTTCTTAAATCGCGTAGTTTGGTACTTTAAGATATTATCTTCTTTTTTACGGAATGCTGAATTAAATAAAGCTTTTTCGGAAGCATAAACAATATTATAGCTCCATAAAATTATATCGGATAATGGAGTAGGCGCCCCATGGAATGACGTCTTTCTGGATTTTATAGAAGCATATAAATCTTCTGCAGTCTCTCCGCTAAATTTGGTATGACCATTACCTACCATTCTTGCAATGTGTGCGTCACTATTTCCCAAAAATGCAAAAGACTTTTTATGATAGTTCTTAAGTACTTTATCCAATGCAATGTTGTTAACAATACCATCCCTATGGTATGCGTTGTATACCTCAACACCGTCTAAATCTAAGTCAAATATCTTGTCACCAACTGCATGGCATATTGGACTATATGGGTGGGGGCATACTGCTAAACCACCCTGTTCGTGTATTAAATCGATTGTTTCTTCAGCACTTAAGAATTTAGGGATTTCCTCATTTAAATATAGTCCTAAAATTTCCCCATCATTCGTCATTACTTCGCTACCTACAACCACGTCGACATTGTATTTTTTTGCAAACTCTGTTGCTTTTAATCCGCCCTGTATAGTATTGTGGTCAGTAACTGCAACCACGCTTAAACCACGCTTAGCTGCACATCTTACTATCTTTTCTGGTTCTTCAACTGAATCAGGGAATTTTAATCCCATATATCTCATTAAACCGGAATATTTAGAGTGTGTGTGCAAATCCGCTAATGAATTATAATCTTCCATAAATTCCCTCTTTTTGTAAATTAAAATTATTTATAATATAAATTAATTTAGTTTAAAAATTTAAATTATTCCTTGTATCGTAAAGCGTTTGTTATTTTATTGTAATTAATATCATTTTTTACTTTTTATTTTTACTTTTTAATTATTTTTTTTAGTTTTAATATTATATCCTATTTATGATTATTTGTCGATTTTACTATATATAATATATAGATGTAAAAATAAGCGTGATAATCGATAGAAAAATAAAAAATAGAATTAAAAAAATTAAGTGATTATAGGTTAAATTATTAAAATATTAACGGATTAGGCTTGGTTAAAAATCCAAATAATTATGTAAAATTTTAGGCATTACTTTTAAAATATCTCTCGAATTATAATTATATCCAATTTCTTTATATAAGTAATCACCTGCGAGTCCATTTATAAATACTCCCGCACAAGCGGATACGTAAGGGTCATTTTTAGCGGAAAAACCTGCGATTAATCCTGCAAGGATATCTCCAGTACCCCCTACAGTCATTCCCACATTTCCCGTCATGTTTAATTTTATGTTATTTTTATTAAATACCATATCTATTTTACCCTTTAAAACTATATTTGATTGGTAAACGTCCGATAATTCTTCCAAAATTGGTTTTATGTACTCAAACTCTCCCTTATGAGGTGTAAATACAATATTTTTATTCGTAAACAATTTTAGATATAATTCTTTATTTTTTTCTTTTAAATTTTCATTTAAATCATCGGTATTTAATGGATTAATCAATTTTATGGCATCGGCATCTATTATTAATTTAGGCATAGCCTCCTTTTCACTTAAAATTTTATTTAAATATTTTTCCAAAAACTCTTTTGTATCGGGATTTAAGCCAATTCCACAACCTAAAACTATAGAATCGTAATTTTTAGAGATGGATGCCAATTCTTCGACATGATGTTTGTTAAAACACCCCCCATTAAACTCTTTAATCATTAATTCAGGATAATTTTTTAGAGCAGATGCTACAGGATTAACGGTCGCTACAGTTACTACATCCACAATCTTTGAAGCGGCTACTGCTGAAAAAATTGGAGCCCCATAATAATCTTTAGAGCCCCCTATTATTAATGTTCTACCATTATTTCCCTTGTGGGAATCCTCTTTAGTCTTTGAAAGACTTTTTAACTCACCCATACCTATTACATAGTTAATATAATCAGGAATACCTATTTCTTTTAATACAGTTTTGTTTTTATTGGTCGATTTTTCGTTTAAATTTAAATTGTTGGATTTATCTTCTTTATAATCATCTTTGTAATTATGAAATGTAATTATCTTATCGGAGATTAAACCTTTCGTTTCAGTATCTAAACTAATTATATCCACATAATTATTATAATTAACATTATTTTTTAACAAATTTAGGGATTCCATACATTTATCATATGGATGTCTTAAATTACCAGATATTCCAGTCCCTAACATTGCGTCTACTAATAAAATCTTCTTTTTAGAATCATCTTTGTTAGCAATTGTATCTAATTTATAAGATATATTCAAAAATAATTTTTCAAAATCCTTTTTTAGAGTATATATATTAATATTTCCAAATTTATAAATATTATGTATTATGTCAAAATTTTCTTTACTTTCTTGCGTCTTAATTTCATCTTCATTATTTAGTAACACGACATTAACTCTATATGATTTCGACAAATGCCGAGCTAGTACAAAGCCATCTCCCCCATTATTTCCCTTACCGCAAAACAAATATATTTCGGCATAAGTTGTATTTTCACTCTGTTTTTCATGATTGATTACTTCATTATATGCCTGTATTCCTGCATTTTCCATTAATATACGTTTAGATATTCCATAATATTCACAATTATTATCCAATATATTCATTTCAGCAGTAGTTATGTATTTTTTTTGAATTATTTTAAATTTTTGCTCAAAATTTTTCAATTGATTTATTATATTATTACCTAAATCTAATTTAGTATTGTTTAAATCCATTTGACCACCTTACATATATGATTGCGTATTTTATTCGTCATTTCACGATAATTAGGTCTTGAAAGCCATAAATAAAGCTTATATACTAAGTAATACTATCTAAAAATACATATGTAATTCATGCTATATTATACCATATATCTATACGATAATTGATTATAACGTTAGAATTTTAAATTGAAAATACAAAATGAAATTTTAATATGGAGTTTTGAATAACCAAAAATTTTAGCAAAGGATAAAGCTAAATAGTCCGCGAGGGCATAACAATATAATAAATTATACAATAATACAATTGAATATTTAATTTAATATCGCATGAATAAATATCTCGACAATTATTATACGACCAACCAAATTAAAGTATTAGAATTAAAAATATTAACCCAATATGGTGAGATTTATGAATAATGGACTTGAAGCAATTTTCAACCCAAAATCAGTTGCAGTAATAGGCGCTACTGAAATAGAAGGAAAAGTTGGACAATCTTTGATGAAAAACTTAAAAAGCTTTATGGAAAAAGGCGGTAATGTATACCCAATTAACAAAAAATATGAAGAAGTGTATGGTTTAAAATGCTATGGTTCTGTTTTAGATGTTCCTGGTGACATCGACCTTGTTTTAGTTTCAATCCCTGCTAAATTCGTTCCTGAAACAATGGAAGAATGTGGAAAAAAGGGTGTTAAAGGCTCAATTATTATTACTGCGGGTTTTTCAGAAGTTGGTGACCACAGTCTCGAAGAAAAAACCATCGAAATTTTGAAAAAATACAATATTAGAACAATTGGCCCTAACTGTCTCGGTGTAATCAACATGCACGATGACTTAAACGCTTCATTTAGTAAAGATTTCGACCAAAAAGGTAATATCGCATTTATCTCACAAAGTGGTGCTATTATGACCGCTTTAATGGATATTTCAATCCCATTAAACTTAGGTTACTCAAAAATCGTAAGTATGGGTAATAAAATAGATGTTCAGGAAGATGAAATTTTAGATTATCTCGCAGACGATGAAAATACAGATGTTGTTGTTTTATACGTAGAAGGACTTAAAAACGAGAAATTCATAGACTCTGCACGTGCTTTATCTCACAAAAAACCAGTTATTGTTTTAAAAAGTGGTAAATCGGATGCAGGAGCTAAAGCTGCATCGTCACACACAGGAAGTCTCGCAGGTAATGCACAAATGTACGAAGCTGCATTTAAAAAAGGAAGAGTATTCAATGTTGAAACTTTCGAGGAAATGGTTGACTTATTAAAAATATTCTCAACACAACCTGTTATGAAAGGTAACAATGTAGGTATTATCACAAATGCAGGTGGATTTGGAGTTCTTGCTACCGATATGGTAAGTAAATACGGCTTAAATATGGCTGAATTCGAAGAAAAAACAATTACTGAACTTAAAAAATACTTGCCTGATACATCAGGTGTTTCAAACCCATTGGATTTAATCGGAGATGCCGATACAGAAAGATACAAACACGCATTTGAAGAATTAGCAAAAGATAGCAATGTAGACGGTATCGTTGTAATATTAACCCCTCAAGGAATGACTGATGACATTGGCGCTGCAAAAGAATTGGTTAAATTCCAAGATACACTTAGAGCAAAAGGAGAAACAATCCCAATTGTTGCTGCTTGGGTTGGTGGTAACTCAGTTTCAGAAAGTGCTGAGTACTTAAAAGAACACGAAATACCTACATTCATGTGCCCAGAACTTGCGGTTAAAGCGTTATCTGCAACATACCAACAGTACTTAAACCAAAATGTTGTTGATGATGGAGAATACCTTAAAAAAGTTCAAGAAGAAATATATGCAATCAAAGCAGAAAAAGGCGATGAATTAAGGGAATTACTTGCAAATCCAAATGAAAACAATGCAAAAGAATTCTTAAAAATTAACGGAGTTCCTACACCGGGTAGATACGTAGCTACAAGTGCAGAGGAAGCTGTAAAATACGCTTCAACAATGGATAAAGTTGTAATGAAAGTTGTTTCAGCTCAAATATTACACAAGTCAGATGCGGGTTGTGTTATCATTGCCCCATCAGACATTGAAGGTGCATACAATACAATTATCGAAAACGGTACAAAATACCTTGCAAAAAAAGGCGAAACTGGCGTTATCGATGGAGTATTAATTGAAGAATTTGTAGAAGGTAAAGAAATTATCATCGGCGGTAAAAGAGACGAAGTATTTGGCCCTGTTATCATGACTGGTCTTGGTGGTATCTTTGTAGAAGTTATGAAAGATGTTACCTTTGGAGTACATCCAATAACCAAAAACTACGCTGAAGAGATGTTACAACAACTTAGAACATATAAAATCCTCGAAGGTGTAAGGGGAGAACCTAGAAGAGATATTGAATTTATTAAGGAATTAATCGTAAGAGTAGGTGTAATTATGGAAGCTTACGATGAAATTCAGGAAATTGACATAAATCCTGTTTTCGTTAAAGAAGACGGTAAAAAAGGTGTGATAGGAGACGCTCTTATCATGACAAATTAATTATATTATTATGTTTATTAAGAAATATAATAATATATCTTTATTTTAATTTTTTAAACTACTATATTGCGTATACGATTATTATATAGCCTATTTTAAATTGATTAAATCATTCAAAAAAGTATTAAAATATTTTATATAATATGCGACAATCATATAAAATTAAAAATAAATTTGTTATTTTGTATAATTAATATATAATACGATGTTTAGATAAGATTTAATCCATTTTGGTTCTTAAATCTTAACAACATCCACCTGCTCCTTGTATGGCAAGATATTTTCCACTGAATACTGACTTTTTTAATACAATGTTTACACTTTCGAGCACTTGTTTTGCCATTTTGTCAATGTAAACCTTAAACTCTGGTTCTTCGTGTATTAATTCATCTGTATCCATTATTTTATCCACTAAATCTACTGAAAATTTAGGCCCTCCTCAACCAAATCCTTCAAATACTACAATGAAGTCCTTTGAAGTTGCTTGAGGTAGTTTTTCCATGATGAATTCTCTAGCATCATCTGATATGGTAACTGGTATCATCTTAACACCTCCTGTGTAATTCTATATAATTATTAAATATATAGGTTTAACTCACAACTATATTTATAAGGTTATTAGATATCTTAATACCTAATTGATAAAAAAAGAAATTATAACGACGTATACTGTAAAAAAATTAAAAATAGAAATAAAAGTACAATAATAAGCAAGTAAAAATTTAAAAATTTAAAAATTTAAGTAAAATAAAAGATTTAGTTTTAAGTTTTAGGTATAAAAAATTAGAATAATAAATCCAATAATATTTTTCAATATTATTAAATTATTCTAAGTCTCCTCTATCGGTAACTTTTTCTAATTTACAGTTGTTTTCTGGAATTTCTTCGAATCTTGATTCTAAAGCTTTTAAAACTTTAGGTACTGAGGTATATTCCATCATTGATTCTGGTAATCTGTGAGGTTGGAATGGACCCATGCTTCTCATCATGTCAGCCATTTCTAAAGCTTTATCTCTTGCTTTATCGAATGCTTTGTCTGCGAATAAGTCATTTGGACCAACTAATCTTCCTTTTGATAATTGGAATCCTAAAGCCATAATTCTTGCAGGACCATCGAATCTTGAAGGCATAGCGTCTTCTTCTCCAACTGGCATCATTGGACCCCAGTGGCATCCTCTCATCCATCCTGATACTAAGTGTGGGTTAGCGAAAGCTTCTAAAAGTTCACCAACTGCAGGGAAACCGCTTTGAGCTCTTACGATAGCTACAGGGTCGTCTTTACCAACGTATTCTCCTGCCATCATGTTTAATTTTTCTGAACTTGCAACAGCTGCAATTTCGTTGTCGTATCCCCTGTAAACTCTCTTAATTGCGTATCTTTCTAAGTTTCCGATTAAAGCTAATAAGGAGTATGTTTCAGCAGGTGTGCTCATTAAAACTCTTTTGTGGTCGATAATGTCCATAACTTCGTATTTGAAACCTTCTGTCATTGATGGGTCAAATACTAAACCTGGTGTGTTGAATGGACTGCTAAACATTTTGTAGAATGGCAAGTTAAATGCTGCAGGGTCTGTTTTATCACAGCAAAATACAACTAATGGTTCGCTTCTTCTTTCTACGAATTCCATTTCTGCACATCCTGGACCTAAACCTTTAACGTTTCCTGAAAATGAGTCTGATAATAAATCTTGACCTGCACCGTATAATTTTAACTCTTTTGCAACTTCTGTTGCATCGGTTAACGCATCCCAAGCTAATTTGTGTACTTCATCGTTGTCTGTACCTTTGTTGTGAGTCATAACGATATCGATGTCGTCACCACAGTTTGTAACGTAGTAATCGATTAATGTTTCATCAACCGCGTTTTCAACTACGTATTCAACAGCGTCTAATAATTCAATAGGAGCTAATGTGTGACCGCATAAACCGCCCACATCTGCTTTAATAACACTTACAGTTACTTTTTCTTCCATAATTACACCTACTTAGAGATATTGGATATTGGGTATTAATAGTAGTATCTAATTTAGATATCATTAAATAAATAGTGATAAATAATTAGCAAATAATAGTATGATATTCAATAAATATTTTATCTACATTCTATTATTTATAAATTTAATTAAAGACATTGATTAAAATAATTATCTGATAAATCAATATCATAAAGCACCATATATTATAAATTTCACTTTTATATAATTATCGCATGATTGGGATAAAATACAGTTGAAGATTAAAATATGATAACATAAATTAAGAAAATAAAAAAATTTATCATTCTAAATTAGTTATTTTAGATTTTGAATTACAAGCTTCTGTAATATATACTTTTCCGTATTTTTCAAGAGATTTTACGATATTTGAAACATTTTCGGCTTTACAAAGACCTATGTAAGAAGGTCCTGTTCCAGAAAGCCCAAAAGTTAAAGCTCCCGACTCTAATGCTTCTATAGATATGCTTGTAGGAAAATTCAACGTAGACGCATAAAATAATCCGTTCATAAAAAGGGCTTCATAGTAATTACCTATTAAACAGTTATGAAATGCTATTTCAACATAATTTTTAATTAATTTCATACGTTCTTTGTTTAAATTTTTTTGATAATCTTTTGGAATTAAAACGATTACTTTCAAATCTTTATCATTAAATGTGTCTCTTTTTAAAATTTTTCTATTTTTATTATCCGTTATTGTAATTCCGCCGTAGTAAGAGGCTGTTGCATCATCATAAGCTCCTGTAATTGTTAAATTTTCATCAAAACAGGATTTTATACCTAAATTAATTATTAAATCATCTAATTCATCGATAATTTTTTCATTAGCTTTGGTATATTTTCCTAAAACTCCCATTGTAGCGAGAGTGACTGCGTTAGCTGTTGCACTACTACTGCTTAAACCAGATTTTATCGGCAGATTAGATTTTGTAATTACATTTGCAGAGTAATCTAATTTATAATAATCTAAAATATTTTTTACACAAGTTTCTATTAACTTAGAGGAAATTCCATTTTGCCCTTCAATTTTTCCTTTTATGATTTTTTTGTGGTCGTCTATTAACTCCACAGTTGCTTCAACCCCTAAGTTTATACCGAATGCAGAGCCTTTATTTGTAGCAATGGCGTTTATTATAGTCCCTGAACCGTGAGATATTGCAGTACATTTTGAATACATTTGTTCACCAAATTATAAATATTTAAAAATTACAAAATCTTTATTATATAATTCTTATATAGTGATATGTAATTAAAATAATTATTGAATAAATAATCCAATAAGTATTGTAATGTAACTTAATTCTAAAAAATTTAAAGTAGCGATATTATGAAATACGAGTATGTTTTAACGTCTTCTTTATTAAATAGGGCCCCGATTGGAGCAAAAACTTCGGATTTTAAAAATTTTATAATTAATTTATTTGAAGGCTCTCACACTTATGAAATGCTTAAAAATGAAGATATTATAATTTTAAATGTATGTAATCCATTAATTATTGCAGAATCTGTAATTGACGATGTAGGAAACTATGAAAAATTAGAATATAATGGAAAAATTTATTATTATATTAAAGAATCTGAAAAAATTGATATAATTAAAATTAAAAATCGTAAATTTAGTAGTTTTAAAAATGAATATGGTACCTCCCATATAATGAATTTAGAATGTGAAAAAATAGATGAAAAAATCATTGAAACTAATATAAAGTATCAGAATGAACTTAAACCATTTAACAGAGCCGATGGTTTACTTGTTGAAATTGCAGTTCTTTATTCCCGTATAAATTTAGTTTCAGAAGCTGAAAAAATTAAAATGATAGAAAAAATTAGAGAATATGCGAATATAATAAAAAAAGTAGGTTCTAAAGAGCATGTTTTAGTATTAAACAAATTTAAAGAACATATTGACTTTTAAATTCTTATTTCTATTTTTTATTACGTTTATTATTTCTATTTTTATTTTTATAAATATTATTTATTCGTTTTATTGATTTTAAAATCAATTACAAAGACATATTCACGTGGAGAATAGGACTTTACAACCCTGCTTTCCAAAACTTCACAATCACATTTTGATTTAAATAAATTTATGCCCTCATTTACATCTGCCCCGACCATGTAATAATGTATTGTTCCACCTTCTTCCACTAAATCCAAAGCTTTATCGACAAATTGATTTGCATATTTTGGTAAATTCATAATTATTCTATTACCCTTTAAATCTACCTTTCTAACGTCTTCTAAGATAGGAACTATTTTATTTTCCAAGTTATTAAATTTTATATTCTCTTTTAACAATTTTATAGCTTCAGGGTTGACGTCTATAGAATATATCTTTTTTGCATCCTTGCACGCAATTGAATAAGGTCCTACACCACAAAACATGTCTATTATTACGTCATCCTTTTCGACTTTCTGCATTATTCTATTTCTTTCCCAGCTCAGACGTGGTGAAAAATACACTTTTGCGACGTCTACGTATAACTTATAGCCGTTTTCCTTATAAAGTGTTAAAGTTTCCCCTTCTCCGGCTAAGTGCTCTAAATCTCTTACACGATATTCTCCTTTTACGTCACTTTCTCGCCTAAAAACAGCTCTTACAGAAGGTATCAATTCTTTAGCCTTTTCTCCAAGCTTTAAACGTTCTTGTTTATCTATTTCATCAGAAATTTGCAATATTACAACATCTCCAATAATATCGTATGCGTGTGCTATTTTTCCATTTGTTAATTCGTCACCGTAGTTATTTAAAAGATAATCTTTAAAACTTGGATTTTTTTTACCATTTGACTTTTCAAAATCGGCTTCTTTTGTGATTATAAGTTCAAAATCTACATCTTCAATTTTATTTTGACTTTGACTTTGGTTTTGATTTTGACTTTTAAGTATAACGTTTTTTAAGGTATTTTTTAAGTCTTCTTCACTTATGTCTTCAATTTCTTCATAATTTAATGGTAAATATAATTTATTATCCATTTTTTTTAATTTGTAGTCCTTATTCAACAAATTATAATCTAAAAGAATTCTTCGTATAAATTCCCCGTTTTTCAAATCGGTCTTTATTGCTTTTAAAATTGGATTATTTTCACTTTCTTCAGCATTTATTTTTTCAGTATTTATTTTCAAAATTTCACCATATGTGACGCATAATAAAATAATACATATTGTTTATTCATTTTACTTTTAATTTATTTTAGTCATATTATTTTTTTATTAATTTTGTTTATTTTATTTTTAGATATATTATTTTATTTATTTTTTAATTTATAATAATGGTATTCTACAGTTTTTAAATTAATCCCCGTGGTACTTGCTATTTCTTTGGGAGTTTTACCTTCTTCCATTTGTTTTTTTATAATTCCTTTCTTAGTTGTAGGACGACCTTTTTCAGTCATTAAGGGCTTTACAGTAATTCCTATCTCACCTAATGCTTCTAATATCTTTTTATTAGTCCTATTATACTTTGAAACGGGTAGGTATATTTCTTCCACATCACAAACTTCCAAAAGCTCAATTATTAAGGATTTTGTTAGTTCTTTGTTTAAATAAATTCCTTCTTCTTCCTCATTTAATTCATCTAACCTATCAACTAATTCTTCGATGGACTTCGCCCTTAATTCTGTTACATTTAATTTCTTTTTTAAATTTTTCAAACTTTCTAAATTTGTGTTAGTTGATTCACTTAAATTTACATCCATAAATACCACTTTAAATTATATTATTATGAGTTAGTACTTCCTATATTTTATAATTATTTGTGATTATAAAAGATAAAAAAATAAACAGTTTACGTATAAAATTATTAAAGTTAATAAAATTAATAAAAAAAATAAAATAAATTAAAATAAAAATATAAATAAAAAAATTAATATTTGGTAAATTCTATACGTAGTATATAATTGCTTACTTCATTAAACCCATTGCTTTGTTTGTCATTTCAATGGATTTCATGTTATCTTCTTCCATTTGTAACATAGCTCTTATACAATCTACGTTTTCAGGTATAACGTCACTTTCTTGATGAACTGCTTGCATCATGAAGATTTCATTGTCAATTACATTGATACTTTCTTCCCATACTGGAATTTCGTTTAAATCGTATCTTAATCTACCCATATCTCTTGACATTTCGATTAAAGCTGCTGTTGAATCTAAACCTTCTGAAGCTTTTACCGTAAAAATCCTTGGTGTTTTAGCAATTGCATCTAATAAATCATCTTTTGTAGTTCCTGTTGTTTCAACCATTAATGAATGCATGTGCATTAATGTTGTAGGCACAATAACAGCTGAAGAAATAATTTTTCCCTTGAATTTGTCGATTACTGATTCTACATCTGGACCATGGTGTGAAGGTACGTCTGTTGATGGTATGATTGCATTAACTGGACCTTTTTTAGAGTCGTTAGGGTCTACAGCTCTTCTTACTAATACAACTCTTGCTTTTAAAACATCTGTTACGGAATCTATTGCGTAAAGTGACCTGCATAATCCTGTTGTGTTACATGAAACTAATCTAATAGCATCTTTTCCATAACATCGGTCATAGCTCCATAATGAGTTAAATGAATCTTCTGCATCGGTTGCTTTTTCTCCACCTTGTATAATAGATTTAACATTGTTTTTTTTGTAGATTGTTTCCAAATTTTGTTTACCTATTTTCTTAGGTGCTCCGTCAACCACTAAATCAGCATCTTGAATTACATCGTCAAGTGTACCTGATATTTCCAATCCTGCTTCTTCAAATAAGTGAGCTCTTTCAGGTACTGCTGCGTATAATTTGTAACCTTTCTCTAATGCCATTTTTGCTTCAAAATCAGGCTTTGTTTTTGTTACTCCAATAACTTCCATATCCTTCTGACAAGCTACTGCGTCAGCTACTCTTTTACCTATCGACCCATACCCATTTACCAATATTTTTGCCGTCATAACATCACCATATCTGAATTTTTTTTATATTTATTTTTTTTATTATTCATTTTTTATTATTAATATTATTAATATTATCATTTATTCTTATTATGTTGTTTCTTAGTTATTTTAACTATCGTATTATATATAATAATTTGTAACCTATGATATTAATATTTTATATTATTTTGTATTATTCCCTATTTATTGTAGATAAATACTTATTAAATACGTATTAGATACCAATTAAGTAATATTGAAATGCAAATAAAAATATTAAAGTATAATATAGATGATACACATATAATCTAATAAATAACTTTAAAATATAAAATTATATAAAGGAATATATTCAATATTATATGATATTTACGAAAATAAAAATAAATTATTAAATTAAAAATAAAATAACTAAAACTTAAAGTAATAAGATGAATATATGACTATATGAATACAATACATAAAAAGTGTATTATTACAAATTATAGTTTAATTTTCTCAATATGAAAATAGTGCTTAGAAAGGAGGATAATTATGCAAATGGTTCCAGGAGCATCAGGATACGATAGAGCAATCACAATATTCAGCCCAGAAGGTAGATTATACCAGGTTGAATACGCAAGAGAAGCAGTTAGAAGAGGTACTACCGCCGTAGGTATTAGATGTAAAGATGGGGTAGTTTTAGCAGTCGATAGAAGAATTTCAAACAAATTAGTAGAAATATCATCAATCGAAAAAATATTCCAAGTTGATGACCACATTGTTGCTGCTACGTCCGGATTAGTTGCAGATGCTAGAGTATTAATCGATAGAGCAAGAACAGAAGCCCAAATAAACAGAATCACATATGGTGAAAAAATTACTGTTGAAGCTCTCTCCAAAAAAATCTGTGATATTAAACAAGCTTATACACAACACGGTGGAGCAAGACCATTTGGTTTAGCACTTTTAATTACGGGAATCGATAAGCATAGTGCTAGATTATTTGAAACAGACCCAAGCGGTGCTTTAATCGAATATAAAGCTTCTGCAATCGGTTCAGGAAGACATGTTGCAATGGAACTTCTCGAAGAAAAATACAATGAAGATATCACTGTTAACGAAGGTATGGAATTAGCAATATACGTTTTAAACAAAATAAACCCTGAGTTAAATGCTGTTAGCGTAGATATGGCAATTGTAAAAGATAGTGAAAAATTAGTTGAGAAAAAATCAGTTGAAGAAATCGAAACAGTTATAGAATATGTTTCAAAAGTTATTGAAGAAGAAAATAAAATTGAAGAAGGAAATGAAGAATAAATAATAAATAATTAGTTTAGGTGCAAATCATATATTAAAGTATGAATTAACCAAAGAAATACTATCAAAAGCTAAATTGTAGTTAAAACTAAAATTAATTACCCAATTATTTAATTAATTAAATAATTGGGTAATTATTTTTAATTTGACTATTTTAGATTATTCATTTATTTTCATATTTCATATATTATTATTGTTTTGGTAAGGTATTAACACAAAATATATTAAAAAGGGGTATTATGGCATCATTAGATAATGCGGTTATGGCTAGATTACAATCACACGGTGAAAAATTCGAAATATATGTTGACCCGTATTTAGCAGCCAAATTTAAAGAAAATAAATCATCTGTGGATATTTCTGAGATATTAGCATCAGAAAATATTTACAAGGATATTTCAAAAGGGGAAAAAGCTCCAGAAGAGCTATTAATGAAAGTATTTGAAACTTTAGATAGCAAAAAAATTGCTGAAAGGATCATACTTAAAGGACAAGTTCATTTAACATCAGAACAAAGAAAGGAAATGCAAGAGCAAAAAAAGAAGCAGGTTATATCCATTATTGCTAGAAATACCATCAATCCACAAACAGATACCCCTCACCCGCCTAAAAGGATTGAAAATGCCATGAACGAGGCTAGAGTTACAGTTGATTTATATAAGAGTGCCGAAGAACAGATCAACGATGTAATAAAAAAACTTAGATTAATTTTACCTATGAAATTTGAAAAAAGAGAGGTAGCAGTTAAACTTGGGGGAGAATACGCTGGTACAGTTTACCATTCTTTGTCAGAATATGGGACTATTAAAAAAGAAGAATGGCTTGGAGATGGGTCACTCGTATTTGTAATTGAAATTCCGAGTGGTATTGAAAATGAATTTTACATGTTTTTGAATAAAATAACAAAAGGATCTGTGCAAACTAGAGTCTTGAAAAGACTCTAAATTCGATTTATGATTTATGAAATATACTAAATTTTTTATTTTTTTAGTAATTTTATCTTATTATTATCTTATTATTATCTTATTATTATCTTATTATTATCTTATTATTATCTTATTATTATCTTATTATTATCTTATTTTTCTACTAATTTTTAGCCATAATATATAGGTTTATATATTAAAAAACAATACTAATTTTAGATATATCTCATAATAGTTTCAGGGCAAATAACCCAAAATTATGAGACGATACTTGGAATATTTTATACCATAGATAACTTTATATTGTAGTATGGGATATTCTATAAAGTAAATATATCGTGGATATGTGTAAAACTTAATTTAACATACAATATTAAAATGCACATCGAATTTGTATTTTTTAGAATTCAATGTGACTAATTATTGAATGAAAATAATTTCATTCTAAAAGGATTATCGTTTAAATTTATAAAATTTAGAAATAAATCCAAAAGCGATGAAATAACCCATATTAATTAATATATGAATAAAATAATGTTTATAAACAAAGTTAAATCGAAAACACATGAAATTACAATTTAAAGATAATAAATCGTAGTTTCAAATATTTTTAAATTATTAGGTGATAACATGGTAGAATACAGCCACACTAAAAAGGTTGGTTCAGCTGGTAGATTCGGACCAAGATACGGTAGAAAACTCAGAGTAAGATTAAGAAACGTAGAAATGAAACAGAAAAAAGCATACAAATGTCCTGTATGTGGATTCCCTAAATTAAAAAGAGCAGGAACCTCAATTTGGGTATGTTCAAAATGTAATGCTAAATTAGCTGGTGGAGCTTACACCCCTGAAACAGGTTCAGGAAAAGCTGTTACAAAAGCTATCAGAAGAGTTATTGACAGCAAAAACAGACAAATTTAATTTATTAAATATTCTTACTTATTTTATTTTAATTTTAGAGATTTAAAGATAATTAACCACTTTTAATAATTAGGTTATACTGATTATATGGATTATATATGAATTTATTTTATGATTATTTTAGATTTTAATTGATTATGGGTATTATTGACCATATGACTGGATAATATGAATAATAGGATTGTATTGATATATTATTTATAAATGAATAAAAATATATAATTTAAGTTACTATGTATAAAACTCATAAGGTAAATTAAAATTAAAGATTATTGTAATTTATTTATTATTTCAAATTAAATATGGAAAATATACGATTATGGTGATAATATGGTAGAATATAGATGCTCAAATTGCCAAAGAATAATAACTATCGATGATATAGGTTCAAAAGCTAAATGTCCTCACTGTAGTAACAGGGTATTGATAAAATTAAGACCTAAAATAGTTAAAAAAGTTCAGGCAAGATAATTAAAAGGTTAAGTAGGTTAATAAAATGATAATAACCACATCTAGAAAACCTTCACAAAGAACTCGTAGTTTAGCAAATGATTTGTCAAGAGTTTTTAATGTAAAAACTGTTAATCGAGGTAAAACTTCGGCTTCAGAATTACTCGAAAAATACAAAAATCTAATGGTTATCGAAGAACTAAAAGGTAATCCAAATAAATTAAAGATATATGATGTTGAGAATAACAAGGTTTTTTCAGTAATCATAGCGGCTAAATTACAAAGAGAGATAATCTCTGAAAAAATAGACATTCAAAATAGTATTGTTTATGATTTTGAAGACAATTGTGGAGAATTTAGAAAATTATTTACAAAATTTTTGTTTAACAACATAAAAAAGCCAATTTATGCTATTAATACCAATAAAAAAGATAACATAAATTATACGCTATTAAAATTCAATAAAGGTTGTGAAGGAGTATACTTTTTAGATTTTTACGATGTTAATGAATCCACAACTACACATATGGGACCTAAATTAAAAATTACAGGTCATAAAATCTTTGATATTTTTGAAGATGAAGAATAAATTTATTATTCGTGAAATAATGGAAAAAAATAACGAAAATCCATATTTTGAACTTGAATTAAAGTTTGAAGATGATGAAATGGCTAAAACTATTTACAATAGCATATATGTTGAGCATTGTGATAGTCAAATTCGTTCAAAATGTGATATGAGCATTGTGGACAATGTCATAAAAATATGCGGAAGTGCTGAAGAGGTAAGTATATTAAAAGCTTCAGTTTATTCTTATATCCGATGGATAAAAACCGCTGAAAATATATACGAAATTATAAATAAAAGATAATATTAAAGTTTGAATAATATACTTTAGAATATACTAAACAGATTAAAGAGGATTGATAATATGGATATTCCTGCAGATGTTCAAAACCAAATTGCACAATTTCAACAATTGCAACAACAATTGCAAATGATTATGATGCAAAAACAACAATTCGAAACACAAATGAAAGAATTTGAAAAAGCAATTGAAGAAATGGCAAAATCAGAATCTGACGAAGTTTTCAAAATGGCTGGCGGAATCTTAATTAAAAGAAACAAAGATGAAGTTAAAATTGAATTAGAAGAAAAATTGGAAACTTTAGGCATTAGAGTTGCTACATTCGCTAAGCAAGAAGAAAAAATGCAAAAAAGATACGAAGAACTCCAAGAAACATTACAAAGAGCTCTTGAAAATACTCAATAATTCAATATCTTAATAATTCAATAAATACGGTAAGAACATACAATTATAGTTCTTATCCTTATTATTTTACTATCATTTTTTAATTAAATGATGATAATTACTCAAATATTTAACTCTATTTTACAAACATTTAACAATGTTAATTACATATTAATACATTATTACTTTACAATTGGATATGTATTAAGGAAAATTAAATTTATAAAATTTAAAAGAAAAGACGATGATTTTATGAATAATAAATACAATATAGAAAAATTAAAGGAAATTCTAAAATCCGACGAAATTTTATTTTTATGTCATCATAATGCAGACCCTGATGCAATAGGTGCATGTATAGGCCTTAGATTTTTAGCAGAGCATTTAAACAAACCTAAAAAATCAAAGCAGAATGTTGACGTGGACGATAAAACTAACGATGAAAAAAGCCAAAGTATGGGAAAATACAAAATTTCAGCAAATTCAATTAGCAAGATATCACGCAACATACTTGAAGAATTGCCATCTTTGAATTACGATATTGAAATTTTAGAATATCCCAATATTCCTAAAAAGGTTTTTTTAGTAGATACATCTTCAATTAACCAAATAACCGTTAATGAAGAAAAATTATATGGATCATTTCTTACTATGGTGGACCATCACAAAAAAACGGAATTATCTGACAAATGCGATTTTTTAATAGTTAATGAAGAATCTACATCTACTTGTGAAATGGTTACGCGAATACTTAAGGATATTAATTTATTTCCCCCAAAAAGTGTTAGAACCGCATTACTTTGTGGTATAGCATACGATACAAAACATTTGAAACTTGCTAGTGAAGAAACCTTTAAAATGATTACATGGTTGATTAAAGATTTAAATTTTCAGAGAATACTCTATCTTTTAAGCCAAGAAAGTGAAAAAGGGAAACGAATTGCACACTTGAAAGCATGCAGTAGAATGCAGATTGAAGAAATAAACGGCTTAATAGTCACCATATCAAATGCAAGTTCTTATGAAGCATCCTGTGCAAAAACTGCGGTTAGTATTGGTGCAGATTTAGCCTTAGTTACTGCAGTTCGAAAGAGAGATAGGCAAATAAGAATAAGCTCACGTTGTAGGAAATCGGTTTCTAAAAAACTCCATATGGGCGAACTAATGGAAGAAGTAGCTCACAAAATACATGGTCAAGGTGGAGGACATGCAGAAGCTGCAGGTTTAAACGCCAATTGGGATAAAACTACTTCAAAAGATGAAGCAGTTTCCAAAATAATTAAAATTTGTTTAGATACGATTAAGGAAAAATTAAACTCTAATAGCTAATCATAGAATTATTAAAATTATAATATAATATAATATACTAAAAATAAATATGGTGTGTTTATGGATAATTTAAATGAAAAAAGATTGGAACAAGATGAGATATTCGATAGTTACTTTAAAAATTTAACTGAAAAAGAAAGAGCAGTATTTGAAGGCGGTATTTCCATGGGTGCGTTATTCCATCAGTTTGTAGGAACTCCCATAAGCATGAATTCAAAAGGGTGTTTAGAAGAGGCCATAAAAAGCGCTATGGAAAACCAACCCTTCATAAAAAAGGCTCTTATAAATATTAACTTAGAAATTGCAGAAAATGATTACGTATCACTAACTGGTGAAATGTTAGATGTCACATTAATTGTAGGACAAGAAAAAGAATACAAAATAAGATTAAATTACATACCTGAATTGAATTATCCGTTGATGTATGTTGAAGATTAAATTTAACATTCTTTTTAATCAAATTACAATTACTTTTTTTACTTTTTTTACTTTTTCTTTTTTATACTATTTTAAAAACAATTTAAAATTTAATTTAAAACTATTAATATCGAATCTAAAATTAAGTAAATAAAAAGAATTAAAAAATAAAAAAATAAAAAATAAACTATATTAGATTATAGGTAGGAAGATACGGTAATTCCATAACCCCAATTTGAATTATTTAAACCTGTTAACATATCTACTATCGAAGGACTTGTCGGGTTTTCTACAAATACGGCATTTGAACCGCCTATTTCATATTTATCTGAAGAAGTAGGTGGTGAAATATAAATTAAATTATTTCCTAAGGTACTTCCTGAAACGTACGGATCCAATTGTGCATACTTTCTTACTCTAAAGTTATCATAGTAAAGCTCAGGATTATTTAAGTTATCACCATTTGAACTTCCTAGTATGAAATAAGAATCTCTAGGTCTATAAGTCCCATATTGTGCATAATTATGATATATTTTATTATTATAGTGGATATAATCATCCAATGTAGCCACTTGTATCCTAGTATCGCCTGTAACGTGGTTCATCATCACTTTAAGTCGATACCAGGTGTCCTCAGAAGGACTATATCCTGAATCAACACCTATCCATTCTTTATCATTTTGTAAAATATAACTATCTGCAATATAACTATAGTAATACTCTTCGTAGTATTCTCCGAGCATTAAATAATTCTCATTTAATGGAATATCCCCATAGAAATTGTTAGTGGTAAAGTAGTATATATAATCACGAGAGCCACCCAATTCAGCAGTATAATACCCTAATTCATAAATACCATTGTAATCCCCGTAAAAACCCATTAATAATTGAGGGGATGAGTAACCATCCTCTTTACCTTTTAAATCCACTTCTGCAATATATGGTTCTCCCCATATTGGGTGGTATATATCATCTCCGACAACTGAACTTAGTGGGTCATAAGTAATCATTCGCGGAGGCTGGTAATCTGCAAGTGAATAAGTCATATTGCTATTATATAATGGATTGGAAAATGGACTCGTGCTTGTATCATAATCCCACTCATTATTATCTTCAAATATATATTTCTTAAATATTGTATCGTTACTATTCTCAAAATCATCAAACATGGTGAATACTTTCTTACCATCTGATATTCCCGTACCATCATAATGGATATCCACCTGCTGAACAGAATTAGCGCTTAAATTCATTTTTAACCATAAAAATGCCTTAGGTCTTAGTGATGATGAATTCCAGTATTCGACCCAGTAATTTAATTTTGCACCATTATGGTAAAAGTCTAATCCTTCACCATTGTTATTCCTATCAAAATTATAATTTGAGTTATTTAATATAATAAATACTGGGAAATTCTCTAAATCTTGAGCATTCGGATTTTTAATATATAAAGAGTCTTTTTTATCACTCATTACATAATGATAAGCACTGATTATTGTTTTAACAGTTACGTTTTTTGAATCCTCGTAAGATTTACTTCTCAAAGCCCCAGATTTTGACAAATTATAATCTAAAGTATATTGCAAATTGAATGTAAATCCATTTACCATTGAAATATTTGTTATTTCAAAATTGTAATCCAAATCATAACCTGAATTCTTATAAGTAGTTTTGACGGCCTCTAAATTATTATGAACCTCAGTTTCCATATGATTATCCAGATAAGTTAACACACTATCAGTATTATCAAAAAATGGGTCATCACTACCCGAATTATGACTATTTATAACCTGGAATTCTGCATCATTTAGAACTTTGTTAAAAACTTTGGGTATAGAATTAGAAACCATTATTTCTAAAGAATCCGCTTTCAAACCCAATGTATTAGCACTAGCTTCCTCTAAAGCACTATTCTTATACGTATCTAGCATTGTAAAAGAAATAACGCCGAATAGCATTATCAAAAGTACTAGAGTTGTTGTAGAGTGGGAAAGATACATAATATCACAACATTATCTTCTTATATTCATGTTCTTTTATTATTATTACTATTATTACTATTATTCTTCGTAATTTTTTTAATAACTCTCATATCATAAATTATAGCTTATTAATTATAGCTTACAAATTAAAGGTAAATATGAATATACTAACTATAAAATTAAAATTAAAATTAACAAATAAACATATTAAATGTTTTTATCAATTATTTAAGTGGTTGATTAATTATTTGGAATATAGTGTTAAGGATGCATTTACCGGCAATCCTGATTTATGATAATACAATACTTTTTTACGATCTGCAGATATGGAATCAGACGCTCTAAAAGCCGTATCTTCATCAGAAAATGGACCCATTGTATTTATATTTTTAGAACCAAACTGGGTGTTCCAATATATTACATACCAACCGCTTGAACGGTTCATTTGAACAACTGTGTGGACTATTGCAAAATTTTCGTTTACCGTGCCTTTCGAGTAACTATAATTGCCAACCACCAAGTTATAATCACCATAATTTATCCGGCTATCCAGGTACGAATCAATTATTGACGATTCAATATCTGTATTAAGCAACACTATCACATTTTCCAAAGTACCTTCAGATAATAATGATTCCATAGCAGATATTGCCTTATTATTTAAAACATTGAATTCTACTGCTTCAGTGTACCCTTCTGTATCTTCAAATACTGCAACAGTGTAAATAGACGTCCCTACAATTAAAATTAAAATTGCAAAAAGAACATCATAGTCAAATATCATACTTAAATCACCGATAGTATCTTTATTACCTTTTTAATACCATATTTGGTTATTTGTTATAAGTAATATAATTTTATAAATTATATATGGATATGATTTAATCAAATTAAGCGCCTATACTTAATGTAACATTTTGAGATTCCATTTTAAGACCGTAATTCACTAAATTATAATCATTTGTAACTGTGAAATAAATATTATTAGTTTCTGGATTATTAACTACACTTAATAATTTAATTTCTAAGTAATTTCCATTGTTATAATCTAAAAATTTTTCAAATTCGGAACTTGATTCTGTGGTAGATAATGTTCTATTCGTTAAAACACCATTTATTTCAAATATGGCATTTGTTGGAACATCCGAACGTATTGTAACGTTACCTAAAGCACCCTCGTCATTATTTTTGTAGTAAAATATTTGACCTTGATTCATTGTAAAGTAGTACTTGTATCCAATTAATTTAGATAGTGAGATAGGCACCAATTTTTTGCCATTAAAATTATAAACTTTTCTACTAAAAATCCCTTGGTGTTTTGAATTGTTTATCACCAGGAAATTAATATCTGAAACCGATATGTCCGTAAATTGATATTCATACTCATAATTATACGTATCATCACAATTAGGGTCATAACTACCCTTTATTTTTTCAGTACCATAATAATGTCTTGTTAAAGACGTTAAAAAATTATGATAATCTACTTCGTAATTATCTGAAGGAAATTCGTAATCCTTGTATATTTTTGCTGCAAGTAAATTAACTTTTTGCACTTCTTGAGTATCCTGTACTTCATTTTGGGAGGTCAATAAAGAATTAAACAAATTAGAGGTAATTATGAAAAAAATGATTAAAAATAGCATAATTACAATTAATGCTTCATAGCTAAATATATAACCTTTTTTTGACCGCAATTTGCGGGTTAAGATATTTTGACCATTGGATTTAAATTGGTCAGAATTTCTAGCTACGCCTCCCACTTTTGCCAAATTTTTACTTTTTTTAATAATCTTCATAATTTACCTTTCAAACGTTCTAATCGTATAGAAAATACCATAATTATATTTATTATTGATATAATTATTATTATTATTATTATTATTATTATTGTTAGTATTAGTATTGGTAATACTATTTTACGCTAATTCTACATTTAACTCTTTTGAGACGTAAAAATCATCAACTACTACTTTTAAAGAGTTTCCCATATCTATGCCGGATGATTCAGCATTTTTAGTCATTACTCTGGTACCGTTTTTATAAAATGTTATAGTTGTTTTTCCGGTGATATGTATTACCTTATTTGCGTAAAATATATCATAATTTTTTCCATATATTCTATCAAAACTTGAATTTAGTACTAAATCTTTATTATAAGCCACTATTGCAGTATTTTCAAATATATTAAGTACTGCATCTGCTGAATTAACTATTTCTGCCTTTTTAAATTCATTTGCAGTATTTATAACAATATTTCCAATTATTGAAAATGTTATGATGATTAACAGCATAGCTATTAAAAAATCATAAGCAATTTGCCCCCTATTTGTTTTAAAACTACCTATTTTCATAGTATCGACTTTTTAACCGCAGAAATTTTAAATTTTAAAATGTTGGTTTATAATATCAAATATATTGAGTATGTTGAATATATTGATTAATTAAGTAATAATTTTAAAATTGTTTTAATATGTTATTCTCATAACTAATTCTCTACTTTATAATATTAAATATATTCGAAAAAATATATAATTTTATGGATTAATCATAAGAAAAATATTGAATAAATTAAAAAAGAAATAATTTAAATTAGTTTTAAGGTATTAATTCAATCTTTACTTTATTATCTTCATTTAATAGTTTGAAAGATAACAATTTAGACGTGTTTACATAAAAAGAATTGCTATTGAGCATTTCTATATCCGTATCTAGACTTGCACTTACTTCATATCCATCCCCTGAAACGGAAATATTACGCGTTGCAAAGCTCCAAGTTGATTCAGATGGAGATTTTACCCTTACTAATTTATAAGAACCTTCATCAAGACTAGCTATCATATGGATATTTGACTTTAGATTTGACAAACTACCATGTGCTAAACTAGCTTTAGCAACTTCAGTGGTTTTATCTAACCCGAATAAGCCTGGAATTATAGTTGCCACTACAACAGATGCCAATAGCGCCAAAAATAATATTGAAAATTCCATAGATATTTGACCTTTGACCCCCCTAAATTTTCTACCAAATATTTTTTTTGAATTATTATTGGGCTTAGATTTGGATTTAATTGTCATATTATCCTCCCATTTAATTTTGGCAACTTAATATAAAATTAATAAGCGTAACAAGATTTTAAAAGTGATAAACATTATAAAAGTGATAAAATATAGATAAGAATTAATTAATAAATAAAATTATATTTTTATTATATAATATATTCTATTTATTCTATTCATTTTTAAAATAATTAAATAAATAAATCTTCAACCTCTAAATCTGAAGATTTTGGCTCCCATTTTACTACATAATAAAATCCGACTTCTTCAGGTGAATCTGTAGTATATGCAAATGCAGGCACATCTAAAGAATTACTGTTTATTGAATAATCAGTGAGTGTAGGTAGTAAAAAACTATCAATGTGGTTATGTTTACTAGATAATTCTTTAAATTGACTTATCCAAGTATTGTAAGAATCCATCCAAGCTTTTGGACCATTTATAGCTTTATACGTATTTATTTCCGAATAACCATTTAATATAATTGGTGCTGGCATGACTATAGATATGGTGCCACCCGCTAAATTAACCAAATTGCCACGTACATAAAGTCTCACATTGCTCAACCCTATGCCGTTATTTTTATATGCAGGTATAAATTCATTCATATCAATTACTTTGATATTTGATAGAACCATTGGCCCAACAATTTCCATTTTATCTTCGGTATAATCCAAACCTAAATCATCGCCCCTAGTTATGTTAACGATAATTTTTGGGATGCTAGATTGTATTGTATCGCCATTGTCATCTTCTTCATCATTGTCGTTTTCCTCTTCGTCTTCTTCATAATCTACAACTAGATAGTCAATACCTGCGCCATAAAATTTAAAAGTTACCTTTGAATATGGTGGTATCCAAAACCCAGTTCTACCATTTAGTTCAGATAATGGATCTACGTCCACATTTAACATGTCATACTCGTAACCATTATCATCATAATCATCATAATCTAATGTTTTAAAATATTGAACTTTCTTTAATTCTTTAATTTCATATTTAACTTCCGTTGGAACATTTACAAAAACCGAATAAGGGTTATTATTCGTCATATCTCCCTTAAATTCCCAATTTGTATTTATAGAAGCTATATTGGTCTCCGCAAATGTTGTATTTACGGATAATAATATAAATAATATGAAAAAGAAGAATATGGGAATTTTAAAGTTAATATTCCCTTTCAAAGTGTTAACATCTCTGCCTTTAGAGTTAGACCTCATCCAAACCACCTAATGTTCTTACAATTACAAGTTCTTCACTATTCTTCGAAATAAGCATTGGAATTTGCTCTGAAGGTATTGACACAATTAATACATAATTGACATTATCGTCAAATATTTGAGTTTTTTCTTCAATTTCATTTAGTTTTTGCCCATAACTTGAAAATTTATTACTTACGCTACCATAATCCAATTTTCCTGCTACTGTAGCGTGCAATATTCCTGGTACGTTGTCCAATGTATAGGATACAGAAGAGCTACTTTCTAAAGTATCTTCGTTACCATCATCTTCTACTACGGAGGATACACGTTTAGTTTCGGAATATTCCAAGTTAGATAATGCCATGTATGAATTATCTACAATTGCATATGTTAAGAAATTAGTGTCATTCTTTGAATATATTTTAATAAATTCGCCAATTTCTGGTAATTTACCACATTGGTCCGAATTTAACATTAGGGTTACTTTATCCATTCCTTTAACGGAAGTTACTGAAAATCCATCTAAACTTCCTAAATTTAATGATTCTACGTATTTCTTCAAATTATCTCTATTTATAAATATCCTAGTGGTTTTTGTTTTGACATAATAGTATTCGTCACCAGATGATAGCTGATAATCCACGTAACTATTCAATACAGTTGTTATTTCAGATTTTATATCAATGGTACTGAAATATTCATCTATTTCATCAATACTATTTGCACTTTGTATTTTACGAACCAATTCTGGCGCCCTACTACTGTAATCATAATAAGAACCATACATGGCGATAATTTGACCTATGGACGAATCTTTATATTCCTTGACCTGTATATAATCAGTAGCTTCATCGACTACTTCGTTAACTTCCGATATAGATTGACTATTTTGTATTTTGGCAATAAAAGATAACCTTCGATGGTCTGATGGATAAGCTTCAAACAGATTATTTACAGTAATTATGGATGATTCCTTGGTTTGCTCCAGCCTGACCTGATCTTCAGCTTTTATATTGGTATATATGTAGTAAGAACTAACAATAATAACTGTTATCAGTGCCAATATCAAAACCGAACGAAGGTGCCTATAATAAATTCTTGAAGATTTTTTTGATTTTGACTTCAAAGACTTTACTTTATCGCTATACTCCTCAGCAGACATTATTTCCCCCTTAAATATAACAATATTGTCAATAATTAATGATAAATAATGGGTATCATAAATAAAATTAAATATAATAAAAATTTGAATAATTTGAATAATTTAAATATAATGTACCAAGTACAAAATACTCTTTTTATAATGTACTCTATCTTTTACATTTTATATTAATTTATGGGTTTAGATTAGCGATAAGTACGAGGTAATTTACTCATAAATTGGTTTAATTTTCAAATTGTAAGGTAACTGTAGCATTTGCAGATAAATTATCCGTAATATAATCTCTTAAATATTCTTTATCAGATTCGGAAATTGGCGTATCGTTTGCCAATACGATTGTTATATCATATTGACCTTCACGGTTGATTATCTCAGAACGTATGAAGTATAATCTTGCATCTGAACCATTATAACCTGCATTTAGAAAATTTACGGCAGATTTTGCAAGTATATCCACATCACCCACATTTTTAACCTGTTGGTTTAAAACATCGTTCATGAAATGGGAAGTCATAGCATAAGAAATTACAAGTATTGCCAATACCATAACTGAAAATTCCAAAGATAATTGACCTTTTTTACCCCTTTTTCGACGATTATTCATTTTAAAAATATTATTTTCTATTTTTTTCAAAGTTTCACCGAATAATGTGAAATTATTGAGAAATTATTTTTATACAAGTATATTTAATTCATAGATTATTTCACATAATATATCATATTTTTTTTATGATATATATGAATATAGTAATTATTGATGATAGTAATTATAAATGAATAACTGAAATCATGTCATGATAAATTAAACCATAAAATAAGAATAATAAAATAGAAAATAAAAATAAGAATAAAATTTAAATTGGGTAAATATTTAAGTATTTTACAACTAAAATTGTTATATAACTTAGCAATACAAAAGGTACGAAAGGATAAGTTTTTAAAATATTTAATTCATCCAATTTACCTTTAGAATTTAAATCCCTTATCAATTCCATTTCTTCATTGGATATACCTTCGCCATCTAAATTAATAACTTTGCCTTCTATTTTTCCAATTTGGGCATTAAACATTATTTTTATACGTTTTAAAAGTCCAGAATTTTCAACAGTGACATTTTCACCGTTTATGATAATTATATCCCGTATAATATCGCCTTCATTTAATTCAGAAACGGGCTTTTTCGTAGATATTTCTTCACCAGTTAAAGCATACAATACTACTGAAAGTAAGCATAATTCTAGGCCATAAACTATGAAAGTCATTAGTACATTTTGAGTTACGAAATAAGAGCTATCTACCAAATATATTATAATAAGATATAATGGTGATAAATAACCCAAATATTTTGATAAAGTTCGATAACCTGAAAATTTCCTAATTGATATTATTGATAAAATTGCAAAACCCCAAACAAACAAAGTTTTGAAAGGTAAACCATAAAAAGTTACCAAATAAGTAATAAAGCCAATTATCATTGCCATATATCCTGCAGAAGGTACGATTTCTTTCCAATATTTTATAAATATGGATTTCATTGGCCAAATACTTGCAAATATGAAACTTAACAAGATTATTGCAAAAATTGGGATGGGGATGTATAAAAAGCTAGAATATGCAAATATGGGCGCCAATGTGGCAAAAAGCTTAATATCTCCTCCCCCCATACCTACACCAAGTATTAAGCCCAAAATTAGCGTAGATATTAATGCAGTTATCGAATCAAAGCCGAAATAATAAAATCCAACAGAAATGTTTATCAAAAACATAAAAATTGTGATATAATGAGGTATTATCTTTTCCTTTATATCGGTGTAAGTAGCCAAACCAATTAATAATCCATTTAAAATGTATGCAATAATCAAAAAATCCATAATTCCACGTTTAAATCCATATAGTTCTATATTTTATTTAATTATTTAAAATATAGTAGTTATTTGGTTATTATTTTAATTTATCTTATTTTTATCTTAATTTATCTTAAGTATTTTATATATTACTTATTTTAATTTCATTAGTCATTATTCTTTCCAAGTTTATTTTCTACATTCTTTTTAATATTTTCCAATATAGATGGGTCTTCGTCTAATTTCTTAACAGCTTCTTCAATAGTATCCATTTGCGTGATTTCTAATATTTGTTTCAAAACTTCAGAAGCTATTTCGGGTTTATGAATCCATTTACATTTCATACAGCTCCATATTTTAGAACCATCCTTTCTTGTAATGCAATCTCCCAACTCTTCATCATTACAGGGGTAAAATGGACAATAGCACCATAAACACGATTGGCCTTCATAATGGCAAGGGTAATATTCGCAGTTTGTATTTGAACCAGATGTTTCCAATACTTTTTTTAAATGTTGTTTTGCAAGTTCTATCATATTATTACACCCATATCTAAATAATATATACGCTTTAATTAATTTTATTTACTCTAAGTTATATTTACTTATTTTAGTTACGTTATTTACGTTATTTATTTTTTATTATAGTATAATTTATAACTATGTTTACGTATTTAGAATATATCATTCTAAATTATTTATTAATTGCCATTTTATTTTTGGTAATTTATATTTGTCATTGTAGTTCATAGCAGATTAATATTAAAATTTTAATTAATTCTAAAATGGGTCATAATGATATATTTATTACACATGTGTGACATATGAATATTGAATTAAAATAAAAATATTAAAAAATTGCAAAAATTAAATAATAATTGAGGAACAATATGGTAAATCATAAAAATAATATGGATAACTTAAGCATTGAAAGCCTATTTGATGAAACAAAGAAAATAAAAGACCCCGAACTTAGAGAAAAAACAATTGAATTTATAAAAAATCCGATTCCAACACATTGTGAAATAGAAAATTCAAATGTTTCCTTGGAAGAATCCCCTGCGAGTGTTAAAAGACATCATAAATATCCAAAAGGACTTTTAGAGCATACTATGGCAGTTACTAAACTATCCTACAATATTGCGACAGCTTTAGAAGATGTTTATGGATTAGAACTGGATAAAGATTTAATAGTTTCGGGAGCCTTACTTCATGATATCATGAAACCCCAAAACTACGTATTAAAAGAAGAAATAAAAGAATATAAAGTTAGAAATAACGAAAATAAAGAAAGTAACGGAAACAAAAATAATGCAGATTGTGAATCTGAGAAACCTGGATACACGATTGAAACGAAAGTTATTAGAAGATTTGACCATACTTCAGATTTCCATTTGGAACATTTGACATTGGCGGTGTCAGAATTATATAAAAGAGATTTTCCATTGAAATTGATTAAAGTAGTTTCGAGTCACCATGGTGATTTTGGGTCTTCACGTCCTGATTCTATAGAAGCTTGGATTATACACCTTGCTGATAATATGGACGCTAATTTAAACGATATAGCAATTAGAATCGGAAATTCAAGGGCAAGAGACTTAAATATTGAAGATAATAAATTATACGAAAAAATAACTCCTTTGAAAATTTATGAATTACGTTCACATATTGGAAAAGACAATTTAATTGAATATTTAAAAGAGTTAATGGAATTAAACCCAAAAAATGAAAATGACGACACAGTTGAAAATAATAATAATAATGCTAAAAATTAAATTAAAATAAATTAATTTAAACCAAATTAACGGTATAATAATATAAAAATATGGTTTATTTTTATATTTTAGGGATACTATGCTAAAAAAAACAGTTAAAAAAGGTATTTCGAAGAGCAAACTATTAAAAAATATTCTTTCAAACGTTTTAAATCCAAAAGAATTTGAAAAACAGGCTAGGACTAAAAAACCCTTGGTTATAGAGTGTTTAGCTTGTGGATTATGTGAAAAAGCTTGCCCCACTGAATCAATAACCGTATTCAAATTTAAAGATGTTATTTGTGAAAATTGTGGAGCTTGTGCAAATGTATGTCCAGTAGACGCAATACATGAAAATAGGTTTGATATAGATTCTGAAAAATGTATAAAATGCGGTTATTGTGCGTTATTTTGTACAATTCCTATAATTATGAATGAAATACCTGTGATAAAAACACCATACATTACTAGGGAATGCAACGATTGTGGTCTTTGTATTCCAAAATGCCCCGAAAAAGCCATATACTACGATAAAAAAGGTAAAATTACAATATCTGATAATTGTAGTTATTGTAATATTGGCAATAATGTTCAAAATTCAAAAAACGAATGTATGATTTGTAAAAATTATTGTCCAATGAATGCTATAATATTGCCCAAAGATTACAACAAGTCATGTATTATAAAATTAGATATCAATTCGTGTATATTTTGCAAAGATTGCCAATATATATGCCCACTAGATGAAAATGGGATAGAATTTAACGAATAAAACTAAATAGTTAATAAAATTAAATAGTTAATTGAAAGTGAAATTATGGAAAACAATTTTTGTAAAAATGTTTTAAAAATAGGAATTGTAGTTCATGGGCCCGAGATTATCGACAGTGGATATGCAAAAAAAATAATTGATATAATTAAAAATTATCAAGTTTCCGCTGAAAATTATGTTGAAAAAGAAATATTTGTAAAATTAGGCGGTACTATGGGTAGGGTTGCTGTTATAGATAATAATTTAGAAGAAATTATTGACATTTCTGAAAAATTAGTACCCTCTAAATCGATTCAAAAACTTGGGGAATTCAATGACGTCTTATTTTTGCTCAATTATGGAAAATCAAAAATTACAGGACATACATTCGGTAAAATAGTCATAAATAACTCCAAAATCCACAAACCAATTGTTCAAATTGAAAGACCTGGCGAAAAAGATGGAACAATAATATTATGGAATAAAAAGTTTTTAAATGACGTTGATTTAGAAAATAAAGATAATGAAGATATAGCTAAGGACAATACCTGTGATGATATAGAACACTTTATTGACGAGTTGATCGAAACTATCAGTCAAAAATTTGATATCGCCGTTGAAAATTGCATAAGTGAAGGCATGAATGTCTATTACGATGAATTAGGGAATCAATATCGTAAAATACATGGTGTAAGCCCTGATGAATCAATTATGGTTAATGGTATAGTAGTAGGGCGCTCAAAAGGAGAAGAAGTTACGATCATTTGTAAAAATGGAAAACTTGTAGATATTGAAAATGCAAATGTCAAATGGCATGGTGTTGAAAAACTAGGAGATATTGATTTAAATAAAATAATTATAAAAACCGGTATGTTAAGACGGCACAGCAACTTTTGTAAAAATAATGATGAAACTAGTGAAATTAAAAATAAGATAGATAGTAAAGACATTGAAAATGTGCAAAATGTTGGAAATCTATTATTTATACACCATGCTGGCGAAAATACATTGGAAATGTTAAAAAATGGTCCTGTTTCAGCAGTTGTAACCATTGGTGATGATACAACCACTGTTTGTGGGGACATACTTGCAAGATTTAATATTAAGATAATTGGCATTACTGACGGAGATAAAGACGAAATTCTCGATAATCCTAGATTAACCAAAGGCTCAAAAGTTTTTAAAATATTGAATGCTAAGGATGACGATGTAGGCGACTACATTATTGAAAATTCAAAATTTGAAGATTTTAAAACTTTTGAGGAATATTTTAACCATGTTTTTAAATTATTAGCTAATTATTCCCCCAAATTGGAATATACTCTTGAAGAAATTAACAATTAAATAATATAAATTTTACAGATTTATAATTTTATATATGGTTATTAGCCATATATTTATTAACATAAATTTATTAACCTAATTATTAACCTAATTATTAACGTAATTATTAACGTAATTAGCAATATAGATATTGAAAATAAAACTTAAATGAGGGATTTGATGGATAATTCAAATTCTAAAGAATTTGTAGACAAATTGATTAATTTTCTAGAATATAATGATATAAAAACGATATTTTCTTACCCCGGTGAACAAATACTTCCATTTTATAGGGCTATTGAAAATTCAAATATTAATCTAGTAAATGTTAAACACGAACAGGCTGCTGCACACATGGCCGATGGTTACTCCAGGATTACTAACGAAACGGGTGTTTGTTTAGTAACTGCAGGACCTGGCGCAACAAACATAACCACAAGTGTCGCTACAGCATTTCGGGATAATTCATCTATTGTGTGTTTTACAGGGCGTTGTTCTTCAAAATATATCGGTACTGAATTTTTTCAAGAAATACCCATGGATTTCCTAGATTTCGAAGAAGGTAGTTATATTTTTGAATCAGACGACAAAAACTTGTCTACTATAAAAAATGTATTTGAAAAAAGTTTTTTCAACCGAAAACCCATACAAATTAATATTTCCAAAAATGTCTATAATTCACTAGATAAATCTAGTAGTTTATTAAAAATTACAAAGAATTATAAATCTTATGAAAAGTATATTAATAATTATAACAATAGTGAATTATGTAACAATATACATGCTACATATAAAATAAATAATATGAATACTACTAAAAATTCTAAAAATCTTGAAATTAATGAATATTTTGAGACTTTAAAAAATAATGAAATCGTTCAAAATTCTAAAAACCCCATATTACTTGTAGGGCAAGGTATTTTTGGACAACTGAACTATTCTGAAATACTTCAAATTAATAACATGTTGAACAGTTTAAAAATCCCTATTGTCACCACGTACCCTGCAAGGGGCATTATTTCGGAAGAAAACGAAAAATGTTTGGGCATGATTGGTAGAAGAGGGTATTTTGCAAACGAACATTTGAAAAACTGTGATTTAATAATAAACTTAGGTTCAAGTTTATCATATAATACAATCCTTGAATCCTGGGACGATATTAAATCAAAAATTGTTGAGTTAAATGTGAATATCAACAATATTTCAGATATTGAATTAATCGTTAGAAATATTAACGATATTTTTGAAAAATGTGACATTTTTAAAAAGTACAATAAAAACTACAAAAATAGTAGCCATAGTTTAAACAATATAATTAAATTTGGAGACTACTCCAAAAAAGTTAAAGAATTAATAGAATCAATCCCTAATGATTCAATTATTGTAACAGATGCTGGGAATCATACTGTATTTACGTCACTATTTAAGACATGTATGCTACCTAAAAGTATAATTTCCTCCCACAGCATGGGTACCATGGGTTTTGGACTTCCTTGCGCCATCGGCGTAAAGTATGGATGTATTGATAAAAGCATAGATAGGGAAGTCATAAATATTAATGGGGATGGCGGAATTCAGATGAATATCCAAGAATTAGCTACTGTTGCCAAAAATAACTTAAAAATATTAATCGTAATTATGAAAAATAGTAGACTAAATATTTTTTGTGATTTAGATAACCCAGACTATGTAAAGCTTGGAGAAGCCTATGGAATAACATCCAAATTGGTTAAATCCGAAAATGAAATAAAAAAATGTGTAAATGAATATTTAGAAGGTAGTGGTCCTTTAATTTTAGTAATCGAATGTGAAGATGAAAGTTTACCGAAACCTGAAAATTAAATATCTAAATTAACCAGCCATTTAATTAACTAATTATAAAATTAAAATTCTAAAAAATACCAAATAGTGCTCAATTAACTTATAAAATAGTACTATACAATATTAAAAACATAACTTAAAAATAAACTTAAATTAGACTTAATTGAAACAACAAAACAAGAATATAGGTTGGATATATAAAAGTAATAATAATTTAAAACTTATTTTATATATTTTAATCATACCTCGGTGAAAAAATGGGGCACGACTTATTCAAGGAATTAACAAAAAATATACACTTTAACGTAACAGAATTAGATAAAAATAACTTTGGTCAAGATTGGCAAGTTCCAGAATGCTTGGTTTCGATGATTGGAATTAAAAACGGTAAAAAACCAGTTTTCTATTATGGAATTACTCAGAACTATAGAACCTCTTTCATAATTAAAAAAGGAAAATCTGAAAACGGAAATAACTTTATAAATGCAAGAGTTTATTTGAAATTTGATAAAGATTCATTAATAGAAAAAGAAAAATATATCGTAGGCAATGGATTCAATGGATTATTATTAGCAGTTAAAATTAGCAAACCAGAATTTATAGCTACTTTTAAAAATCTATTACTTGAAGACTATTCAAAGAACGATATTCATGTGAAAGATGTACTTGACAGGATTAAAGACAGAAATGAATTAAAATCCATAGAAGAAAGTGCAGAATATATCGCAAATAGAGACTATGAATGGTTAATAGGTAGAATTAAATACATGTCCAAGATGTTTAATTATTCAGGCGAAGGATTTTGGTTATTACCCTTAAAAACAGAATCTGAAATAACCAAAGGTTTATGCCATAAAAATGATGAATTAATCATTGATTTGGAAAATGCAAAGTTGTTCGAAAACTACTTAGTTTACGTTGATGTAGAAAACGAAGTTATACGATATAATGGCGACAGATTGTGTAAAAACAAAAATACATTAACCGACGAATTAAAAAATAGAAGCGATGATGTATGCCCATGGTGTGGAAGTGCTTTAAGAACCATTAAAACCAAAAAAGGAGAATTTTTGGGGTGTACTGACTATCCAAAATGTTTATACAGAAGATATTTAAATAAAAAGTATTAATAAATAAACTAATAAATAATTATAATTAATTTATTTTTCTATTTTAAACTTATTTTTGCAATTATTATTACAATTTTAGATTATAAACTAAAATGAATATATAAGCCTTTTTTTAAAGTTAATAATTTAATAATTTAAATTTATAGATATATTTAAACTAATTGAAAAGTAATTAATAAAATCATATCAAGATATATATTGAACTTTAACTAATTTATGAATATACTACACATTGTTTTATTTGATTAAGTGATAAAATGCTAAAAAAAATTTTTGTAAGTGGGATTGTTCAAGGCGTTGGTTTCAGACCTTTTGTATATAATATTGCAAAGAAGAACAATTTGACAGGATATGTTAAAAATAAAGGAAATTTTGTAGAAATAGTGATAAATGGGAATTTAAACGATATAAATAATTTTTTAAGAAGTTTAGAAGGGGAAAAACCAGTGTTATCCAAAATAAATAAATTAGAAATAGAAGATATGGATTTAAAAGATTTAAAAGATAATAATTTAAGTGAATTGAACGAAATAATAGAATTAAATGAATTAAAAAACGAATTTAAGATATACACAAGTCAAAATGTGGATAACGAAGTAGCTGGTACGATACCTCCCGATGTGGCGTTATGTGAGGATTGTATTAGAGAACTTAAAGATAAAGAAGATTTTAGATATAATTATCCTTTTATTGCCTGTGTAAACTGTGGTCCAAGATTTACGGTTATAAAAAAGCTACCTTATGACAGAGAAAACACCTCTATGGACAAATTTCCATTATGTGAGGAATGTGAAGAAGAATACAAAAATCCAAATGATAGAAGATTTCATGCACAGGCCAATTGTTGCCAGAAATGTGGTCCAAAAGTATTTTTAACCGATTCAAAGGGTAAAGAGTTATTTGAAAAAGAATTAGCCATTAAAAAAACCGTTGAATTGTTAGAAAATGGCAAAATAATTGCAATTAAAGGTATAGGTGGCACACATTTAGTTTGTGATGCCAATAATGATGAAGCAGTTTTAGAACTTAGAAAAAGGCTTAATAGACCAACACAAGCCTTTGCAATTATGACTACCGAAGAAAAGTACAAATTATTTTCAGAACCTACAAAAATGGAAGATGATACTTTAAATTCATATCGAAAGCCAATAGTAGCCTTAACAAAGAAAAAAAATGATTACGAAAAATATATATCAAAAAATATATCTAATTTAGATACTATAGGCGTTATGCTACCTTATTCTGGGTTACATTATTTGTTATTTGACAAATGTACTGCATATGTTATGACTTCTGCAAATCTACCAGGTTTGCCCATGGCAATTACCAATGACAAAATTATCGAAAGCTTATGCGATATTGCGGATTATTTCTTATTACATGACCGAGATATTGTAAATCGGTGTGACGATAGCGTTTTAAAACATATTTCCGGTAGAATGATGTTATTAAGGCGTTCGAGAGGTTATGCTCCCGAACCTATAGAAATAGATTTTTCAAAAAGTGGGCTTTCAAATAATAAGAATAATAAGAATAATAAGAATAATAATATATCAAAAAATATATTATCTGTCGGAGCAGAATTAAATTCAGTAGCTTGCTTATCAAAAGGAAATAAGTTTTATATGACTCAATATATTGGAAATACGTCCAAATATGAAACTTACAACTACCTAAAGGATGCAGTACATAATATCCTAAGGTTAACAAATACCAATAAATTATATACAATTGTTTGTGATTTGCACCCTCAATTTAACTCCAAAAAATTTGCGAATGAACTATCAAAAGAATATAATACGAAATTATATGATATACAACATCATGAAGCTCATGTTTATTCGTTAATGGGGGATAATGAATTTTTTGAACCAAATATAACTATTGCACTTGATGGACTCGGATATGGGAAAGATGGCAATATTTGGGGCGGTGAGCTACTTTATTGTGATGAAAAGTATGATATACACCGTATAGGTCATTTAGAAGAACAAATACAATTGGGTGGTGATTTATCCACCAAATATCCTATTAGAATGCTATTCTCGATACTTAGTAAAAAAATAGGGCTTGAAAAATCTTTTGAATATATAAAAGGATATATTGGAGCATATCCCGAATTAAATGAAAAAGAATTGAAATTAATTAAAATGCAAATAAAAAGTGGTTTAAATACTTCAATTACCACATCCACGGGTAGGTTTTTAGATAGTATAGCTTCTTTATTGTCTGTTTGCTTTAAAAAGACTTATGACGGGGAACCATCCATAAGGTTAGAAGCCTTTGCGAATACTTGCGATATTGACGAAAAAAATCAAGTTTTAAAACTTGTTGAAAATATGGATTATTCAAAATACATTGATTGTGAAAATAATATAATTAATACTACAGAAATAGTCTATGATTGTTACGAAATGCTACAGAACAGTATGTTTAGTAAAAATGGAATAGCATATTATGCACATTTAGCTTTATCAAATTGTTTAGTAACTATTAGCTTAAAATGTGCTGAAAATTTGAATATTAATACTATTGGACTCACAGGCGGGGTTACATATAATAAAATAATAACTGAGCATATTGTAAATAAGTTGAAAAATAAAGGATTTAATGTAATTTTACATAAAAACGTACCTAATGGAGACGGCGGAATTGCTTTTGGTCAAGCTTTAGGTTATATTTTGAAAAATGAACTACAAAACTAAATTTTAGATAAATATGCCAAATATAAAATACGAAATATGAAATATGAAATATCAAAAATACAATAACAAAATTATTTTTTAATATTTTTAATATTTTAATATACATAATATGTACTAATATTTGCAATAAGTTTATTTTTTTACCGCTTAGTATTTAATAATTTGATACCTACCCATTATTTTATTAGCTCGAATTTCAGTTTTTTAAACATTTTAACCCATTTTTTGGATTCTAAATAATACGCTAATTACCTCAATATTAAATCGTAAGCTATATATATTACGTAAGTACTATAATGTAATGTGCATTAGTTGCACATAACCACTTAATTAAGGTCACCCTATTAAATACCAGTATTTAATAATTTGAATTCATTTAGTTGATATTTTAAAATATATGGATTATGTTATATGTTAATACTTGATAAAACACCGTTATATTTACCAAGTTTGCATGAACGATTTATATAAGCTTAAATCTTATTTAATAAAAATATTATCATATATTTTTATTAACCGTTAGATATTTTTTAAATTATTTGAATTTACTAAATTCTTTTAATGTTTTAAATTTTAATTTTAGTTAAAATTATCCAAGGTTAATATCTATTTTAAAAAAACTAAAAATTTAAAAAAGTTAAAATTTATATTGATATTTTATTTAAAAATTTTATTTAAAAACTGCATAGGTTAATATAGGGAATACGATTGTAGCATCTGCCCATATTTCCGTATAATCCGCTTTTGTTTGAATTTTACCCCAAGAAACGCCTTCTTCTGGTGGAGCGCCACTTAAAGAACCGTCGGCAGGTGTTGCAGTTGTTATGTAGATTGCATAATCAGTTCCTTCCCTGAATAGATTAGCATTAATTATACTATGTTTAGGTAATGAACCGCCTAAAACAATGCAAGCTGTTTTATTAGCATCTATTGCTTTATCGTTTAATTTTACAATGTCACTTGCAATATCTATAATCAAATTAGTCTCTTTTTCGTTTTTCTTGTAGAAATAGAGCATATCTCCGATTGAACCATCTGTGATAGCAGGGCAGAAGATTGGAATATTATTTTTATATGCCCAATAAATTATAGAATCTTCTTTCTCCCCTTCAAGGTTTTCGTCCATGAATCTACCCAATTCATAACAAAATTCACTTGCAGAAGTCACTTTATGTGTTTCTTTTTGTTTCAATGCTAATTCGTCAAAAAACTTTGTCATATAAGTCTCAAATTCAATATATCGGTCATTTGGTACATAAATATTTCCAATTCTGTTTATACCTTGTTCACGTAATTCAACACCGTTTAAGTTCCAATCACCCATTATAAAAGGCTTTACGCATTTTATAAAGTCTTCTTCGATACCGCCAGCGGTTGTAACTAAAACATCCACCTTTTTGTGTTTTACTAGGTTTGCTATGATTTCTCTCAATCCTGATGAAACCATATTTGAAGTATATCCCATGAAAACTACTAACTCTTCATTTTTCCTAATTTCTTCGATTTTTTTCCAAATTTTTACAGCTTTTCCTAAGTGTGACGCTTGAAAACCCATTTTTGGATAAAAATCACTTACAATTTCTTTTAAAGAAATTTCTTCATCTAAATTTGGCCCTTTGACATATTCGAGAGTTTCAAAAATTTGCTCTAAATCTTCGGACTCTTTAAATATTATATCTTTTGGATTTGTCATAATTCACCCGATTATTTTTAACGTAATATTTGTTAATTTGTATATAACATAGCGTATTTTATTATGAATTATACGTTATAATTATAATAATTAGCTTTAAAAAATAAAATAAAAACAAATCAATATTATTTAAAAAAATTAAAGTTATTTAAGTATTTATTTGATTATTCTTCAATTACTTTTCTTAAGACTTCCATGTCGCATTCAATTTCAGATGGTAAGATACTTGCTTTAATTGCTGCGTCAGGGTCTTTTAAACCGTTTCCTGTAGTAATACATACAATTTTACCATCTTTATCAACTGCTCCCATGTCTAACAATTTTATTAAACCTGCGATTGATGATGCAGATGCTGGTTCTACGAAAATACCTTCCGTTTGAGCTAATAACTTTTGAGCCGCTGTTATTTCTTCATCAGTTACGAATTCAGCTAAACCGTTTGATTGATTGATAGCTTCGAGAGCTTTTACAGCGTTTACAGGGTTTCCGATTCTTATTGCTGTAGCAATTGTTTCAGGGCTTTCTTCTGGGATAATGTTATCTTTTTGAGCTTTGTATGCTTTAACGATTGGTTGAGCACCTTCTGCCTGGATACCAATCATTTTAGGTAAGCTATCGATTAACTCTGTTTCTTTAAACTCTTTGAAACCTTTCCATATTGCACTTATGTTTCCTGCATTACCTACGGGTAAAATAACAGCACTTGGAGCCTCAAAATCTAATTGATCGCAAATTTCGAAACCAATTGTTTTTTGACCTTCTAATCTGAATGGGTTTACAGAGTTAAGTAAGTAAAGTTTATTTTCAAGAGCTAAGTTTTTAATCATAACTAAAGCTTGGTCAAAGTTACCGTTGATTTGGACAACTTTTGCACCGTAAAACATTGCCTGAGCTAACTTACCGAGTGCTACTTTACCACCAGGTAATAAAACGATACATTTTTTTCCAGACCTTGCTGAGTAAGCTGCCAATGATGCTGAAGTGTTACCTGTTGAAGCACAACCAACTACAGGAGCGCCTAATTCGTTCGCTCTTGTTACACCTACAGTCATTCCCCTATCTTTAAAGCTACCGGTTGGGTTTGCACCTTCATTCTTAACGTAAAGTTCCTTTAAACCTAATTTTTTAGCTAAGTTATCACATTTGTATAATGGAGTTCCACCTTCCCAAAGGCTAACTATTTTATTAGTATCTTTAACAGGTAAATATTCTAAGTATCTCCAAACTCCACTTCTTCTTTCTCTTAATTTTTCCTTTGAAACTTCGCTTTTAATTTTTTCGAGGTCGTATTTAATCTCTAAAAGACCGCCACATTCACAGTTGTAAATAATTTCGTCAACGTCGTATTCTTTTCCACATTCTCTGCATTTTTGTATCATAATTTCACTTTTAAGAATTTGTAATTGATAGTAGATAAATGTATAATTTCGTAATTGTATACATAGTTAATTCAGTATATAGTATTAAATAATAGGATATAAAGCTTACCTTAAAATGTATTGAAAAATTAAAATTAGATATAAAAATTAGATATAAAAAATAATAAAATAGTAAAATATTAAAAATTATTTAAAAAATATGATGTAAAAATAAAAAAATATCAGATTAACTCATTGCTTCTTTTCTTAACTCCTGGGGCATTTTTTCAATTGCATACCTTAAAGTAGTTCGAGTCATCTTTTCCTTATTAGTTAAAACATAATTATAAACATCTTGTTGATAGCTATCTGCAGTAACTTTTAAAAGCCATCCTATGCCTTTTTCCACCATATCGTCACGTTTTAAGATTAAAACGTCTGCGGTTTTGAATACTCTATCCCTAATATCCCCTCTTTTTATGTGAAATATTAAAGTAACTGCACTCGACCTTTGCATCCAACGGTTTTCCGAATCTGTAAGTTTAAATAAGTCATCTAGTAATTCAGGATATTTATTAGTCAATTCATAGAATGCGTGTATAGAAAATTCGTCACAAAATGCCCAATTCGTTATATGATTAGATAACAATTCTGAAAAAAATTCAAAATCTTCTTTTTCATAATACTTTTTAGCACTATGTAATAGTATCAATGATAGATACCCATAATCATGAACTTTTTCTTCGAGAAGGGCATTACAAATGCCATAAATATCATTTTTTATCAAACGATTAATCTCATCTTTATCGTTATTTTTGCATGATTCTTTATAATATCCCTTTAAAAATTTTTCTAAATTACGATAGTATGTTTTAGAAATTTTTCTTAGAGTAGGAGTTCTAACACCAATTATTTCCCCCAATTGTTCTTTAAAAAAGTTCTGCGTAGATTCTTTATATTTTTGGCAAGAATTTGCCAGTATTTCATTTTTTAAACCGATAGTCCATTCTTTTATAAATTCATCTTTCATATTCCCCCTCATAAAAATTTAAAAAAATATGGAAAAAGTAATAGTATTAAATTATTTTTAAATTATATTATTTTATTTTTTATCTTCTAAACCTTCCAAGAATAAAGCTATTTTTTTAACGATTACTTTTGCATCCTCTTCAGATTCAGGATATTCTAAATTTAATATTGGCACTTCGGACCTCCTAACAAGGTATTTTGTTAATTCGTTTGTTCTTTCGCAACCGACACAACCGAAACCCATTGGTGCTTTGTTCATTATGATTGCTGCTTCTGCTTCATCGATGAGTGGTCCAATCATTGACATTCTACCCCTAACGCCAGATGGAACTTCGATAGCTGCATATTTTAACCCTTTTTTCGGATCCTCGTCAGTAATATTCATTGGCGGATGGTCAATTTCTGCATTCCTTACCTTTTCACCAATTGCGTTGTTAATCATTAATGGTTTGTGCCCAAATCTCTCCACTAAATCTGCTAAGATAAGGCTATTTGTAGGATAAATAAATACTTTCAAACTCTCACCATTTTAAACTTAATATCTATTGGCATTCTGATAATATATAATCATATTAATTATCATTTATTTATATCTCTATCTTAACTTATAATATACTTTTTAATTGTTTTTAATTTTCTAATTTTCTAAATTGTTAATTTTTTAATTAATCAATTAATAAATAAATTAGTAATATAAATACATAAAGAATAAATCTAAAATTTAAATTTAAAGATTAAATTCTTCATCAAATTTTAAATAAACCTTGTGCAACATATCTCTTGCTTTCATAAGTTTTAAATTTCCTTCATCTAATAAAATATTTAAATAATCATTATCTACGACCAATTTTCCATTATAACCAATTGGAGCATCTAATCTCATTGTTGTTAAAAATTCCACAATATATCGCTTTTCAGATAGTGATTTTACAGATGAGGCCTTTAAACCGTTGTGATAAGCTATTTCCAAAAGTTTCTTAGCAGAAACTGCATCTTTACAAGCTATGTGCATTATAGGGGAGTTTAAAACGAAATAAAGTCTATCGTAATTATCCGAGGCATCTTCTAAGGCTTCCATCATTTCTTCGGATGTTGCATAATGGTGCCATTTACCCAACCAACGTGAATAAATCTTCGTATTTACGTTTTTTGGAAATTCCATAATTCCACAACGTCCTATACAACTACTAGTTGTATAATAATCATCTTCTTCATTTATACGGTCTACAAAGTACATTATTTCTTTATCCACTAAATTATTATCCACTGCATATTGTAATTTTTTTAAAGTATTGTATTTAGATTCTAAAAACATGATTCACCAAATTAAATAATTTATAATTATAATTAAATTGTAATTAAATTGTAATTATAACATATTCTTATTTTAGATATGAATATGCACATTTGGATATAAAAAATTGATTATAAACATATCGATTGATATAATATTTGGATATAAAAAAAATCTAAAAGTAAAAAATAGGATAATAAACTAAAATAAAATAAAAGTAAAAAATATAAAATGAAAATAATTATTGATTAATCATATGATATGATATGATTTAAAATTAAAAGGTAATTGTTCTATCAGAATCTTTAACGAAATCTACTAAATCATGCATTGTAGCTAATTGAACGCCTTCAATTAAATCTTCTGAAAGACCTCTTGCTTTTGCACAAGGTCCACAAGCTTTAACAACAGCTCCTGCGTCAATTGCACCTTTTAAAAGTTCTAAATAATTTGGAACATCTACTGGATTTTGAGTATCTTTTGCGACATAAACGCCATCTTCTAATAAGAAAATATTTACGTCAATTCCTTCTACGAGTGATGTAAGAGCAAATCTTAATGCAGAATATGCTCTTTCTTGACCATACGGTGCAGTTGTGATAATTACAGCAAATTTCATAAGGATACCTCTTATCTAATTAATTTTTTAAAATAACTACTTTAAAACCGTCAGAATTTCCGTCTGCTGAAAGTACTTTGTGTCCTTTTTCTTCTACAAATCTTACGATATTTTGTAAAGCAGGTTTATAATCTCCTGTTACAGTTAATTCTTCCCCTGAGCTCATTGAGTCTAATGCTTTTTTAGTTTTTAAAACCGGCATTGGACATACAGTTCCGCTAACATCTAAATCCATTTTATCACCAATATTAACATTATTAATAATAACTTGGTTATTAAATTATATAATACATAGCCACACAATAATCCATTATTTGGTGGACATAGTACAGGTATTATAACATAATATAATTTATAACACTATTTTTTATGACATATTAATTATATAAATATATTCATTAGGTAATCTAATGATTAACAATACATTAATTAATCTAATAAGTAATAATATTCATTATCGATTATGTAATCATTAACCATCCACAAATCAGCTTTGGATTTAGACACTTTTAAAAGTTCTGTGATATATAATTCATTTTTACGCTTAAATATCTCAGATACTAAGCTATGAAGTATTTCTTCATAATATTTTTCTTCAATGTCATGAGCCATTTTTGAATTTAGGAAGTATTTTATAAACTCCAAGATTTGTTCTTCAGTTGCTTTATTGAGGAATTCATTCGATAAATAAGATTTAAATGTGAATATGTTTTTTCGTTCTAAATTTACTAATTTTAGCATTTTTTTAGCAAGTTCTAACTCATTTTCTTCGATCAAATGATCATCCCATAAATAATTATCCACAATTAAATCCTTTAAAAGTATTAATAAATCTTCCTTTGGCATACAATCTAATTTAGACAATAATTCTAAACCATTGATATAATTGCCATTGAAATAAGATAGAATTAGTGCATATGCGTGTTTACAGTTGTTTTTATACCCACAAGTGCAGTCACCCGTTAATGTTGTCAAATCCACCTTAACTTTGTATTTTTTACCCCCTGAAACCATCCCGTATAAAAAATTATTGTATTTTATCGAATAAATAATATTTCGATTTAAATAGTATTGGTTACCCCTTTCAATTACTCTTTCGTTATATAATTTATTCAACTTATTTTTGTTCAATGTCATATTTTTTTTAAAATCATTTTTTTCAATATTTTCAATATTTTCAATAAATTTAGTATCATAACCTTGAAAATTATTCATTATATCCCATTTATAGTTTAATTTTTTAATTTATTTTTTTTACTTATTTTTAATTTATTTTTAATTTATTTTTTATTTTCTTAACTTTTTAAGCTAGGTAATATATAGTTCATACACATATATACAATATGAAAATTATGAAAATAATTTATATATTTAAATATATTTGATGAGAAAAATTATTACGTATATTCCTCTCACAATAGCACCGAGTATATAATTCGGAAAACACATAATATATTTTATTAAAATTATACTATTAAGTACAGTAGTCTGAAGTGTGTGATATTATGAAGAAAATTACAAGTGGCAAGGCAGTGAAGAATGGTGGAGAAGATAAAAAAAATGAATTGATTAAATTACTTAAAAACTTTGATATTAATACCGCAAGGAAATTTGAAGAAGAAATTGACGTTCAATATCAGATGCTAACTAATTTACACAATAGCCTAATAGAACAAGTTGAAGATGAAATTAAGGACTTTTACAAAGATTTAGCCATAGAAGTTTTTGTTAAATTAGTGGTTATGAATTCGCTTATTAGTTACCAGCTTTCCAGTACGGGCGAAGCCTGGTGGACTGAATTCAGCAAATACTGGTCCAATAAGGAAAATAAAATATTAGAGAAGTATTCGGGCAATAAGGAACTATTACTTGATGAATTTGTTAATTTTTTGAAAAATTCTAAAGGAAATAGGAGATTTCATATTACTAAAATAAAAAGACTTGAAAAAATATATGAATTTTTAAAAGATTTGACATTTGAAGAAATAAAATATTATTACGAAAATATGGACGAATTGAGAAATATTATATCTAAAAATTTAGATACTCAAAAAAGTGCTAAAACAGTTGTATTTTCAATTAAAATGTATGGATATGCTTGTAGAATTTCATTTAACCAATATATTGCTTACCCTATGAATATAGAAATACCATTAGATAGTAGAATTGAAAAATACACTAAAAAAATATTGGATATGGATTTAAAAAGTCCTAAAAAAATACAAGGTATTAAATTAACCGACAAATATATGTTGGAATTCTGGAGAGATGTTTCCGAATCAGCGGAAATTCCTCCGTTACATATTGATTCAATATTATGGACTGCTTTGGGTGCATCATTCGATAAAACAAAGTTAACAGAAGAAGAAAAAGCCAATATTGAAAAATTAATATTATTTAATCAATAATGTAGTTAAAACTTCAATGATAATTAACATTTACGTGGCGGGGTAATAATATAATTAAATAATTAAATAATTAAATATATATAAGATTTTAATGATAATTTAAATATATAATATAAAAGATAAAAAAAAGCTAAAAAAGCTAAATTTGAGGGGTGTTACTATGGCAGTTTGGCAATGCACTGTTTGTGGGTACAAATACGATGAGGATAAAGAAAAAAAGAAATTTGAAGACCTTTCACCAGATTGTAAGTGTCCTGTTTGTGGCGCAAAAAAAGAAATGTTTAAAAAATTATAAAATCTAAGATATCATAAAACATAAAATAAATTATACTAAATATTTAAGTACAAACTACTTACCTATAAAGCTATAGTTAATTAAAGGGGTATATTATGGCTATCTGGGATTGTACCATTTGCGAATACTTTTATGATGAAAAAGTAGAAGAAATTCCTTTTGAAGAACTACCTGAAAAATGGTATTGTCCAATTTGCGGAGTTTCAAAAAAGTTATTCGAAAAAAGAGAATAAATCACTTCAATAAGGTTTAATACTCTTTATTTACATAATTTTATCATATAAATCTACTTTATTTTTTTTATTATATTATTCTTTATTTTTTGAATTATTCTTCATCATCAAATTCAAGTATTGCATTCTTTATGTTAAATTCTTTTCCACCCTTTATTTTAAGATGCATACTATTACATTTCGGGCAGTAAACTCCAATTTCGTCTTTAGGTACCACATCACCCTCATAACCGCAATCTTTACACTGCACTTGAGGTTTTATATACTCTATATTAAATTTCATACCATTGCATATTGTATCTTCAGCAATTACCTCAAAAGCAAATTTTAACTGCTCCATTTGTATTAAAGTTAATTCTCCGACTTCCAGGTTTATTTCTGAAACTTTCAATGGCTTTCTGCCAAGTTCTTTTTGATTTTCGACAGCTTCTAAAAGTGAATTTAATATTGAAGTAGCGTATGATAATTCGTGCATCGTGGCACCCCCGACTAAATACTAGATTGAATAAATTAGTAGATTAATAGATTAAGTTAATAAATTAATAAATTAATAAATTATAGCTTAAATATTAAATTTATAGATTATTAAAATACAGATTTAGATTCTAAACGCTCTAAAATTATTCTTTTAACTTCTTCTTCTTTCCCACTTGGTTTGAAAAGCTTGAATTTTATTAAAACTCTCACGGTGTCATCACCATCTGAAAGAACACATTCGTTTAAATATGCTTTTTGTTTATCAAACCTTAAATATAAAGCATTCTTCTCAATTCTTAAATCTACATCATTTTTTAAATTTTCAACATTCTTTTCATTTTGTTTTAACATGTTGATTATGTAATCGTAAGTCATTTTTGCTTTCTTATTTTTAAGTTTAGCAGAGTATATATTTATTGGATTACCAAAACAGCCCTCTGTTTCAGTTACCTCTAAATCGATATCTTCTTCATCGATTACTTCAGGTATGAAAAATGAAATAGCGTCGAGAATCTTTTCTTCGTCTTCTGTTGCATTTGAAATTGTAGATATTTTTATACTGTTAATCATCGTATCCCCAAAAATATTGTTAATATATTGTTTAATATTTAAATATAAAATAGTATTCTTTTAAATTTAAAAATAGTTTATTAATTTAATATCTTATATTATCATAAAATAGCTATTATTATGTGTATTTATAAATTAGATATTATATCAAAATATAATTTCAACGTTGACTTAGTTGTATAAAATAAAAATAAAATAAAAATAAATTTAAAACTAAAACTAATAATTAAAAAATATTAAAAATAATATAATTTATCTTATATTACTTAACTAATGATTTAATTATTTTGTTTTCTTTTGGTTAGCTCTTACGCCAGGTCTTACTTTTTCAGCACCTTTACCTTTGTACATAAGACCTCTACCTTTTTTACCTGCTGAGGTTAATCCTCTGTAAACTCTACACTTGTTAGCGCCATCTGCTAAGAAGCTGTACTTCTTATCGTTTTTGATGGTTGAACAGTTTACATCTACTAAGATTACTTCGAACCATTTTCTTTTACCGTCTTCGCCTACCCAGTATGAGTTTAAAACTTCCATGTTAGGGTATTTTTTAGCAGCTCTTTCCTCAGCAATTCTTTGAATTGATTTTGCCATTGTAATTTTCTTAACTGCTAATGTTGCTGGTTTTTTAGAGTGTTTTGGCCTAGGTTTTCTTAAACCTCCTCTTCTTACAGCAACTCTAACTACGATAATTCCTTGTTTTGCCTTGTAACCTAAGTTTCTTGCTCTGTCGATTCTTGTAGGTTTTTCTAATCTTACAACTGTTGGTTCTTTTCTCCAATCTTGCATTCTTGCCCATTGTAAGTCCTTAACATATGATTCAGCAGGTTTTTTCCATGCTTCTTGGATATGTTTGTACATACTCATTTTTATCACTCACTGTAGTCAGTATTTTGTTTCCGGGTTCAGCATTCGCTACATTCCCTACGGGATTACTCCCGTTGATGTGAGAACCTTTTCGGTTATCTTACCTAATTAAGACACTCAAGTATATTAAGTTAACTACTACAAAATAACATGTTCAAAAATAAAAAAATAAGGATAGAAAATAATATTAAAAAATTATTTAAAAAAAATAAAAAAATAAAAAATAATTCATAATGTATTTAGCATCATATTAAATACCCATTATTGCTAGAATTAAGCCGATTAATCCAATTACGGTCCCCAAAAGGGATAACGGATAAACTTGCTTAAATGTCAAAACTGGGGTATATGCACTAATTACTGATGCAGATAGTGGGAATATTAAAGCTACTGCAAAGTTTAGTACCACAGTTATCGGGTTTAATAAATCAGGTGCAATTCCTAAATATAATGTTGCAAAGAGACTTCCCAATGTTATCATTAACATTTCCCTAACTGCAAGATATATTGCTCGATACCTTCCAGAAAGCTCCATTGTAGGGCCCTCCAATACATCCGCCTTTGTGTGCATTATCGAGAATGGATATTCTTTTAGCATTATTATATATCCTATGAAATAAGCTATAGCCCCTAATATACCGCCCAAACTGAATAAAAAGGTGTTTCCTACAACTGTGTTCAACATTATAGAACCTTGAGGTATGAATGGCAACAATGTAGCGATATAAAATGGAAATGAGCCTACAGTTATCATTTTAAAAGCCCTAACTGCACCCAGTTGCTCTAAGGTTGTCCTTATGGATAATTTACCCTTTCCACCTTTACAGATATCTTCGAAAGGCATTCTAATTCCCATAACGGTGGATGACAAGGCTCCCATGATGATGTAAGTCATTTCTTCGATTTTTAAGAGGCCTACGATACCTATTTCATTTGACAATATATGGAAGTGAGTTAAAGAAGTCATTGCCAAAATAATCCATATTACTAAAAAACTTAAAATTGGCATAAAATGGTATAATCTAGGCATACTTGAAACAGGTGTTATTGTTTGTTTATAAAGAGCCTTAAAAAATCCCCAATATCCGATAGAAGCCAAAGATGGACCTTTTCGTTGTTGAATTCTGGCTTGAATTTTTCTTTGAATACCTGGTATCCATGTTGATATTGCAAATGCAATTAAGGGAATTCCCAAAATTGATGCCAATTCTTGGAGTAATACCATAAAACCACCAAACATAATAATTTGAACATAAATACAATAATTAATTTAAATAAAGATATATGATAAACAATGTGATTATAAATTTAAAGTAATAATAGAATAATTATATTGATAATAATTAGTATTATTTTAATGTAAATTACGTATTTTACGTATTTTACGTATGATTTTATTTTTCTAATAATTTTGGAAGTGCTTTGACTACACCGGTGATTACATCTTCAGGTCTTGGGGGACATCCTGGGACATTCACATCCACAGGTATTATATTTTTAACAGGACCATCGATAAAGTCAGAGGTACCCAAATCAGCTCCAATATTTCCATAAACTCCACCCATTAATGCACAAGCACCTGCTGCAACTACAGCTTTAGGATTTGGCATTTCTTCATATATCTTTTTCAAAGCGGCAGAGGTAGCTTTTGTAACACAGCCTGTGACAATCAAAATATCTGCTTCACGAGGATTCCATGTTAAAAAAACATTATATTGCTCAACATCATAAAATGGGGACAATACACAGTTTACAACTTCTATATCGCAACCGTTGCAACCCCCTGTATAAACTAACATTACATGGATACATTTTTTTCTACTTATTTCTTTTAACATTGCTATCCATCTCTTTATTTTTAGTAAAAAATATTTCAAATTATTAAAATATTATACAATATTATACAATATTATAAATTATTTCATCTTATTCTTATTTTTTACAATATTATCTAAATTAATTGACAATATTTTCATAATTGATTGAATTTTATCTTCAGAAATTTCAACAGGTCTTTCAAGAACTTTTGAAACATCTATTTTTATTTCCTTAGAATCTCCCACGTGTCTTGGGTGTATTGGGGAAACTTCATTAAATAAAGCGAATATAGGACAAAAATCATGACAATATAAACAGAATACGCATTTTTCAGCATCGATTACTGGTATGGACTCTTTTGAATATTCTTCAGTTAATTTAATGGGCTCAATTTTTTCCATTGTAATGGCTTTAGTCGGACAAGCATTTGCACAACCACCACAACCTATACATATGTCTTTTAAAACATTTTCTGGCAATTCAATACCTTTTAAAATACTTTCAGTCATTTCTTTTGAAGTATATCTACCAGTACCTAATATTATACGTTCTAAATTACGATAAAATCCAGAAATAAATATTTTTGATAATTCTCTAACTCCTGAGTCCATAATATCGCCATATTTGCATTTTTAATAATTTTTAGCTTATTCGATAATATAATAAAATATAATATAAAATATTGTATTCATATTGTATTCAGTTCGTTAATTGAATACTATTTCCAAGTTCTAAACGTCTTTATTGCGTTGGTTGGACATATATTTGCACAAGCTGAGCATAATTCGCATTTATTCAAATCAATTGCTCCATAATCAATACAATTATTTGGACATATTTTATTACATAATCCGCAACTTACACAATAATCATATTCCGTGTGTATATATGAGTATTCTTTGTCTACAGTCTTTTTTATTCCTGCAATATTGGGTAAAACATCTCTTGGACAATACATTCCACACTTTTGGCAAGAAATACAAGATTCGTCGAATAAAACTTTAAAATCTGATGCGTTATTGTCTTCTAATGATAGATTGTTTATCAAAATGGTTAGCGAGTCATTTGGACAGATTTCTGCACAAGTCCCGCAACCTATACAAGATTCATCAATTATTTCAAAAGGTATTTCCCTTTTTACAATTTCTATTGCATCTTCAGGACATTTTTGTATACATTTTTCACACAAAACGCAATTTCCTACGAGTTTTGATTTTAAATCTTTAGAATCTTTATTAATTACCCGTCTAATACCTTGAGGGCAAGATTTAACGCATTCTATACATAATGTGCAGTTATTTTTATTATATAAAATTCTGCCATCTTTGTACAATAACGCGTTATTTGGGCATACATCTACACATGCTCCACAATTTATACAATATATCTTACTTTGATAAGTTATATCATTATTATACTCATTAGGGTTGTTATTTTCAATATTTTTCGAATATTCTTCCGATTTTCCCTTATTAATTATCTTAAAGTTTTCAATATCTAAAACATCATTTGGACAGTTTTGTATGCAACTTGTGCATAATATACACCCGTCTCTAATCTTACCCTTATATATGGATTTAGGAGTAGTAGGACAGACTTCTTCACATAAGTTACATTCTGTACACATTTTTTTAGAAGATATCTTTTCAGATTTTGAATTTAATTTATTAAGGGGGTTAATAATCATTGAATTAGAATTAATACATTCATTATTCGTTAAATTTTCAAATAACTCTATTGCGTTGGTTGGACATTCATAAATACATCTATTACAATTTATACATTTTTCCGAATTTATAATTATAGAATACCGTTGTTCGTCCTTTAATTTTAAAGATTCTTTATTTAAATCATTTTTATTATTGATTTTACCATTAACTTTATTATTAACTTCTTTTAAATTTGGCTTTAAATTTGTATTTAAATTAGTATTCAATACTTTATAGATGGTTGCATATCTTTTTGCCAACATTTCATTTTTTGAAGTCCTTAATTCCTTTGGATTAAAGTAAATTCTAGCATTATCACAAGCTTTGGTGCATAAACCGCACATTACGCATATACCTATTGGGTATTTTTCACTGGATACTGCAGACTTATTTTCTAAGACATTACTTTTTCTATCTGTATTAATTTTAGAGGTTTTAGAAAAACATTCCTTTTCGTCGACCATTTTAATAATTCCAATTGGACAGTTTTTTTCACATATGGCGCAACCTACGCATTTTTTTCTATCTACGTAGTATCCACCATATTCATTTTCCAAAATTGCGTTGGTTGGACAGACTTCTGCACATTTTCCACAAGTTATGCAAGATATTGCAGTTCCGCCAATCATTTTTATTGCATCAGTCGGACAAAGCTCCATACATTTTTTGTTACAGCCTTTTTCCTGTTCAGATATACATTTATCTAAATTAGTTACAATCATTTTATCGCCTTTAAATTAGATTTAAATATATTTCCAAACAATACCCCAACAATTCCTGCTAAAAAGATATGGGAAAAAGGGATTTCCTGATAGTAAGGAGTAGAACCTAATAAAAAGGCCACAAATAGTCCCAATACAAGCCAATGCAATAATTTAAGTCTCTCGTTTATTTTTAAACCTAATACAAAACCTACGATAACGCCGATTACTGATATATACATTATATCAAGCGAAGATATCGTATTTAATAAGGTATTTGATATATCTAAATTCACATTATCACCGAAATAATGCCAAAGTTCCATAATACATCTTGATTATTCATTAAATAGTAATTCATTATTTTTTAATATAAAATCCGATTATTATATTCATAACTTTATTGGTATTCTATAATTTTAATAGCTTTATCTCATATTTATCCTGTTTTCATATTATATAATATTTATAGATTTAAATAATTTCATAATTATTACTCATCTTATTGGTAATTATTAGAAATTATTAAAAATTTTCAAAAGCCAATTCTTAAATTGAAGTAAATTAAATTACATTACATTAAGAATTAGAACTTTTTAAACCGGAATTATTTGTAAATATTTTTTTAGTACTTAAAAGCAGGGAAATTGAAGATAAACCGGCTAAAACCTTAAAACCTACTGCAATATTCAAATAAGGTATTAATCCAACCGCACCCATATTTTGAGGTGAAGGGAATAAGGGAATACCATTAAGTACTGATATATTTAGTAAGTAATATCCTGATACTGCCATCCCTAATGCACCCATTATCATGAAAAATAAGGCTCCAAAGGTTTCCAATTTCTCTAAAAAGTGATGCGTAAATCCAATAGGGGATTTTGTACCATAACCGATTATTCCCAAAATATAGGCTACGGAAATTAAAGCGCCACCTTGAAAACCACCGCCTGGAGTTATATGACCTGCTAATATAGTTACAATACCTAAAACCATGAGTATTACACTTAAAGGCATTGTAATAACTTTTATTATCGAAGTAAATCCCAAATCATGGTCTTCATCATCTTTATAACTAGCATTTTGACCATCTTGGGTATTTTCACAGAATAAAGACTTTAAAAAGTCGGTATTGTACAAACCTCTTCCAAAAACCATTCCTGTGACCATAACCGACGTTACAAGGATTAAACACTCACCTAATGTGTCAAAAGCTCTCCAATCAAATAATACTGCAGTTACAAAGTTGGGAACAATATAATTACTGGTATAAACTGCATTTACACCTTCTACCACGTTAATATTAAATATAGAGTACAATATGGCAACTCCAAAGAATAAAAACGATAAAAATACTGCAATATCTCTTGTTATAATATTTCTCAATTAAACCACCTTATATTAATGAGCAAAATACAATACAACCGATATACCGCCACAGAACATAGATAACCAGAACAATTGCGTTGAAATATCGTTTGAATTCTCTTTTTCGAATTTAAATACTAAAGGTAATTGTGATAGCAATAAAGCCGTTAATGAAATACCTATTAATCCATAAAGTACGTTACTATATATTCTAAATATCATAATTGCTAAAAGTACGATGAATCCATATAATGTAAATTCTGCGGTTAATACTGCACCTACAGATACTCCATCACCGTGCTTTTTTTTGTCTAGCTCTTTTCCATACTTGTCATAACCCATAAAGACACCATATCAAGATTTTATATTTATTTTAAACTTAAAATAAATTTAAGTAAAAGATATAATTAAAATATTTGATTAAGATTTTAATTAAGATATTTAATTAAGATATTTAATTAAAATATATTATAAAGTACTTAAAAAATTATCAAATGAATTGTATAACGTATTTGTGACAATTTCTGGGAAAATACCCAATATTATACATAAAATTGTCAATATAAGCAATGAAAACTTAGGATATTTTAACATAGGGTTATTATAATCTTTTTTAAGCTCTTCAATATCTTTTAATCCATTTGGTTTTAAATATATCATATAAAATGCTTTCATCATCGATACAAAAGTTCCAATACTGACCAATATCATAATAATTGTTAATTCGGGCAAATTTGCGTTTATAGATGCTTCTGCCAATAGTAATTTACTTTGAAAACCATTGAATGGTGGTACACCACTTATTGCCAATTTTGCACAAAGCACCATAAAAGCTACAAATGGCATTACGGGTAATAAATTGCCCAATTTATCCAATTTACTAGTTTTATTTTCATTTGATACAATATGTGCCCCTAAAAAAAGAGCACTTTTGTAAATAACGTGATTTATGGCATGGAATACCCCTGCAACAAATCCTAATGGAGTCCCTAAAGCCAAACCTGCTGCTACGTAGCCACCTTGACTTATTGCGTGGTATGATAGTAATTTTCTATAGTCAGTTTGTAAAAGTGCCATTACCACACCAAATACCATTCCCAAAATTGAAATTACAATTAATAATACTTGCAAATTTCCAAATAATGGTAAACCATAGAATAATTTAAACATTAACAGCATAAGTGCAACTAATACGAATTTAGAGAATGTTTGTAATACTGCTGAGATAAAAGGCTTTGCTCCGGAGTACACTTCAGATTTTATAGTGTGGAAAGGAGGTAAACCGCTACCATAGCAAAGTCCAATTATCAACATTAAAGCGCCACCATATATTACTGGATTAGTTGGGTTAGCCAATAATTGAGCGTGGATTTCTGGAATAAATAACGTTCCAGATATTGAAAGTAATAGCCCAATTCCCAGAAGTAATATGGAACCTGCGAAATTACCCATTATAAGATATCTAAGGGCTGATTTATAGGAATTTTCAGTTCCCGTAGCCAATAAAAGCCCTGTTTGAGATATTGCGGTTATCTCATAAAATACATACATGTTGAATAAATCTTCGGATAAAACAACTGCTGTGACACTTGCTAAACCCATTAAAACTAAAGAAGTAACTAGACCGCTCTGTTTTTCACCCGCTGAGGAAATTAAAGTTAGCGAAGCTATTAATGTAAGTACGATTAAAATAAGCTGTTTAGCAGGATTGAATAAATATGCAATACCTGATGTCATGGTTTCTACCAATCCGTGGTTTCCGAAGAAATAGAACCCATAATTCGGAATAAATGGTAATGCCATAAGGATTATTGCTAATGCTATTGAGGAATATTTAATTAATTTATCTTTTCCATGTAAAAAATTTAACACGATTGCCATGAACATAGGGAAGACTACCAATAATGGAAGTAAATTCATTTTACTCACCGAAATAACTTAAAAATTATAAACAATACTATAATATTAAATTTTATTTAATAAGGGATACATAATCTATTTAATTATTTAGTCTATTTATTGAGTTAATCAGTCTTTTTTAAAAGTATAGACGATTTTAAAGTACCGTATTTTTTGAACAAAACTATTGCAATTCCAAGCATTATTGCTAACATAGATGCTTCAATCACGATGTTAGTAAGGACTAAAGCTTGTGGCAATGGGTATGCACTTGTAGTCGAAAATACAGGCATAGAAACTTCCAAAGTCTTTATCGGAACTATTCCTTGAGTATAACCGATTGCAATTAAAATTAAATTTACGCCTCCGCCAATTGCCGAAAGTGCCATTATTTTTTTAATCACATTGTCGACGAAAAACATTCCGTAAATTCCTATAACAATTAAAAGACCTGCTGTAATAAATGAAGCCATCTGTAATTCCACAATAACACCTACGTTATGATTTATGGAGATTATTTAATCCTTTTTTAATATATTAAATCTTTATCATGTGTTAATTTAGATATAAACGATTATATGTATTTTTTACAAATTTCTGAATTAACTTATGAAATTGTCATTATAATTAATGATAAATATCTTTAAAAATATCTATATAAAGATTATGGTATTTGTACTATTTCTACAATATGATACGTTTAAATATATTATAATATCGATATTAAAATTACTTTATGGATCAATAAAATTATTAATTAATAATTAGTTGGAACAAAAATGGATTTATATCTGTGATTTACATCTATGAAATATAAATATGACTAGAATTATAATGTATCTAAGTTCTAAGAATTGAATTAGGAAATAAAATACTGAATATAATTAAATAGAATTATGAACGGGATAATTGATGAGACAATTAATAGAATAAGGATAATCCGATTGGTGTTATTATGAGTATTGTAGTTAAAAATTTAACAAAAAAATATGATGATGGTAAAATAGCCTTAAATAATGTTAGTTTTGAAGTAGAACCTAAAAAAGTACTTGGAATTATTGGTAAGTCGGGAGCGGGGAAAACTACATTAATTAGAATATTAAGGGGCTCTGAAAAATTCAACGAAGGAAGCATTGAAGTTTTTGGGAAAAAGGAAAACTTAAGAGATGTAACTGCGATACACTTGCAAAGGAATTTTGCACTATGGGCAGAACCTGCCATAAACAATATTATTAGAAAATTACACGCAATTCGTGAACAGTCTGATGAAAGTTTACCTATAGAGGAAGATATGCCCGAATACACAGAAAGAGCCATGGAAATCCTTAAATTAGTGGGTTTAGAACATAAAGCAAATACTTTTTCAAATATATTAAGCGGTGGAGAAAAACAGCGTTTAATAATGGGTAGACAGCTAGCTAAAATCTATGAAAAAGGAGAAGGGGTTTTATTATTAGATGAACCTGTTACAATGTCTTGTCCCGCATCTAAAAAGATGATATTAGAGATTATAAACAATGCAAGAAAAAAATTGAATATTACCGTAATATTGACTTCACACTTGCCTGAAATACACAAATATCTTTGTGATGAGTGTATTTTATTAGAAAACGGAGAAATTAAATCAAAAGGAAAACCTGATGAAATAGTTGATGAATTTTTAAAGGACATGAACGAAGTATATATTAAGAAAAATTCATTAAATTCTGAAAAGGAATCAATAGAAACAATATATGAAGTTAAAGATATTTCAAAAAGATATTTCGTAATAAACGGTGGAGAAACCTTAAATTTGAAAAATATATCTTTTGAAGTACAAAAAGGAGAAATACTATCCATACTTGGAGCGAGCGGTACTGGAAAGTCAGTTTTACTTAGAATACTTGGCGGTTTAGAATTACCCGATACTGGAGAAGTACGCCTAAAAGGAATAGATCTATCCCATTTTGGTTGGGAAAGAATGAATTTACGTTCAAAAATGGGCATTATGCACCAAGAGTTTTCATTAGCGTATTATTCCACAGTAGGCGAATTACTCAAATACAGAAGAAATATTAAAAGCGCTAAAGTATTATTTGATGCAAAAGAAAAGGCCAAAATGTATAAAATACCAGAAACAGTTGTAGACGCACTCTACCAACTTTTAGATTTGCCAGACACTGAAAGAAACAACAAACTTGAAAAATTAGGAATATCTCAGAGTATATTATTATCATTATTTAATGCTTCGGAAGAAGATATTTATTCATATGATGAATTAATGAATGCTTTAGATTTAGACTCTGAAATATTAAACAAAAGCCCCAGTGAATTAAGTGGTGGTCAAAGAGTTAGAGTTGCAATTGCTCTTCAATTGGTTAATCAACCGGAAATATTATTATTAGATGAACCATTTGGAGATTTAGACCCGATAACATTACGGGACGTATCAAACTACTTAAAAAAGATAAATGATATGTATGGCACTACCATTATATTAATAAGCCACCATATTGACTTCATTAAAGAAATAAGCGATAGAGCAATACTTATTGATAATGGAACTATTGATTCAGAAGGCAAACCTGAAGAAATTTGTGAGAAATTCATCGAAAAAAGTACGTTAAAATTCTGTAATTAATGCTAAAAAATAATACAATAGCACAATATAATAATGCTAAAAAATAAAATATTAAAAATAAATAATAAATAAAATTATTATTCTTCACTATTAATTTTTTCAAGTAACTTCGCTTTAAAATCTTCTAAGGATGGTGCACCTACAAATACAACGTCACCATCAATTGCAATTGCTGGAACGGCCATTATACCCAATTCAATTGCTTTTTCAGGATGTTCCATTACATTAACATGTAGTACTTCGATATTATCCATTTCTTTAACTACTTGTTCAACTACTCTTTTAGCTGCAGGACAATGTGGGCAACTTGGGGATGAAAAAACTTCTACCTTTACCATGTGTTCACCTTAAAACTGATAATTTGATACATATTTTGATACATATGAACAGGTACACTTTTGTTCATTTAAATATATTGTATTCGCTATTTATCTTCTAGATTATCTTCTATAGGTTTTTATTCACATACACTATTTATTATGTAATTATGGGTTATATATAGTATATTATTTAAGTTTAGGAATATAAAAGTTTTTTATTAGAATTATGAATACATAATTTATCAGATAATAAACTAAAAAGCTAGAATGCTAAAAAAATATCATATTTGAATAAATACAGTGATAAAAAAAATTAAAATGAATATTAAAATGAATATTAATTTGGGATTTTAATTGATAATATTAATATTAATTAACCCCAAATTTCTTTAAAGTGCTCTAAAGCTTTTATGATATTTTCTAAATCCTTTGGAGGGAATGAAAATATCAATTCTTCTTGTTCGATTTTTCCGAATTTTCTTGAGCCATTGCAAGCTAATGTTGCATTTGCTTTTCCCCTAACTTTAACAGCTGCCACAGCATCTGCACATAATGATTGAATACCTGAAAAGTCTGCTTCAAATCTTCCACCATTTACGTAGTTTATTGCTTGTGTTAACCTTAAAGCTTGTTTTGGAGTACATAAAACGATTACTGCGTCAGGTTCAAAATCTACTTTATTTATTGGTGAGTAAACTGCTGCAAACATTGGTTCTGTTACCTTAGGAATTGCTTCAACAGTCTTTATTGCTGCTTCTTCTGTCTCAAAGTTTCCTAATTTATGGTATAAAACTCCTGTTTCAAGTGGTTTAGGAGGATTTTGTAAAATTCCCATAGCATATGCGCCACCTTTACACATTTGCTTTTCAACTGGTGCGTAGTATTTTTTACCTTCTTTTCTTGAAGTTTGAACTAATTCACAGTGTCTAGCTTCTTGTTCTACTTCTTCGTATCCTTCAGGGATTTCTTCTTTGCTTTTAACTAGCTTAACAGCTACTGCAGGGTATTTTAAGCTTAATAATTCTTGAAGCTTGTTGCCCATTTCTAAAATCTCCATATAATCACCACTTTAGTAGTTTGATTAATTTTTGAGTATTGTATATTTATATAATTAATATAGTATTTAAGATATTATATCGTAGTTAGGTATATAACTATTAGATATATAACATTTATGTATTATTAGATATATAACATTTTTGATTTAAATCTTACAAAATTTTTAAATATGTAATCAGTAATATATCCATTAAGATAAATGTTATAGGTAATTAAACAATTCAACACTTTTAATATTTTTAATATTTTTAAATTTTAGATACTTTTTTAAAGTGTTATAAATGTATTAATTGTAATTCAAAGATGGTTTTGACAATATGCACATATGTGGTATTAGATATCATTTTTATCGTATTTTAAGATTATGATTTAAATTTATTTATAGGATTCTAAAATTTAAAAATTTAAAAATTTAAAACTTTGAAAATAAAAATTTCAAAAAGAAGATAATAATCAACATTATAAGGGATATTATGAAAATAGTACTTAGAAATGACATTTGTGAAAAATTAGAAAATATAGTGAAAGATTTAAAGGTAACTAAGCATTGCGTAGGCTGTGAAGGTCTTGATTTGAATAATAAAGACCCCTATCACCATCCATCTATTGAAATAACTCAAAAGTGTAATCACAATTGTATTTTCTGCTATTCAAAATTAACGGAAGTAAAAGCCGGACTTTATGGGAATATAGAAGATAATAGGGCAGTTACAATAAGCCAGTATGGGGAACCGTTAACATACCCGGAAAAAGTTAAAAAAGCTGTAAAATATGTAAAGTCATATGGCAAAAGGTGTGACCTTCAAACTAATGGTTCGTTGTTAAATGAAAAGCTTATCGATGAATTAAAAGAGCTAGGTCTAGATATGGTTATGATTAGCTTAAGTTCAGATTCTAAAAATCCTGAAAAACATTTTAAATTGTCAAATAATGATAATTATAATACCATACTTGAAAATATTAAGTTATGCACAAAAAATTTCCATACAATAGTCAGAAGTATATATATTCCAAATTATAATGGGGAAGAACTTATAAATCTTGCAAAAGAAATGGAAAAAATCGGTGTTCATGAAATTATGGTACATCAACTTATAGTTCATGATTCTAACGCTTCAGAAATTAAAGAAATAACAAATATTGATGATATAGGATATGTTAAAGATTTATTACTACTTGTAGATAAGATGAAAAAAGAAGCACCATCTGTTAATATTACCATTAAAGGATGTTTATTAGTTTATTTAAAAGATATGGATGGTTTTGTGCTAAACAATGTAAAAACAGACTGTATTTCTGAAGTACCGTCCATAAAAAGAGAATATGTTGAATTAAATTTATAAATTACTTTATTTTTTATAATATATGTTACTTTATTTTTTATTATTTTTTACTTTTTTATCCATTATTGTTTATTTTTAACTCATTTATAATATATTTCGGTATTCAAGTAATTACGCCCACAGAATAAAAACATAATTAAAAATAATTTTATATTAGTATATTCATAATATTATAAAAAAATGTATAAAGAATTAAACACAAATAATTTATTTAAGTCGATATTTTAAGTATTTTACTACGTTATCAATGTTTGAGGTGCCCATATGAAAAATGTGCTTGCAATAGGTGGCTACGACCCCACCGGTGGTGCAGGAGTAATTGCTGATGCTAAAACAATTAAAGAAACTGGCAATAATCCATTAACCATTATAACGTCACTTGTACCTCAAAACAACCAGAAAGTATATTCTAAAGAAGATGTGTCAAAACAAATACTTGAAGAACAATTTGAAGCCATATTTGAAGATTTTAATATAAAATGCGTAAAAACGGGAGTATTGTCCAAAAATGCAATTGAATTAATATTAAAATATCATAAAGACTATGATTTTAAAATAATATGTGACCCAGTTATAAAATCCACTACGGGTAGACTATTAACAGATAAAGAAACACTGGACTTATATGTGGACTTATTCAATAAATGTTATTTGATAACACCGAATAACGAGGAATTCAAATTCATAAAACACTATATGTATACCAAATTAAAAAAAGAAAAGTACTACGATGAAAATTTAAAAGAACTAAGTGTATTAGTTACAGGGATTAATGATACACTACAAAAGTACTCAGGGACTAAAATAGCAATATTCAACGGTAGAAAAATAAATAAAGAAGTCCATGGAACCGGTTGCGTATTTTCTTCAGCAATTGCTGGTTTCTCCACTAGAATGCCATTGATTAGTGCAATAAAGAATGCAAAAAAGTTGGTACTTGGTTCGGTTATCTATGCAAAAAAAACTAGATATGGTTACAATACAAATCCTTTATTTATTAACGAAAAAACCATCTATAAAAATCTTGAATATTCGTTATTTTTGTTAAAAAACATCAAATATACTTTAATTCCCGATGTTGGTTCAAATATTGGTGAATGTACAATATTACCGAAAAACCGCTACGATGTATGTGCCCTTTCAGGTAGAATAATAAAAGATAAAGATACTGGCGGATATCACAAAGCAGGCGAGTTTAAATTTGGGGCATCTAAAATATTAAGTGATGTTATAATAACAGCCAATAAATACGACCCCAAAATAAGAGCTACAATGGGCGTTAGATTTAACGAAAAACTTATGGAAAAGCTTAAAGAAGACGGCGTATTCTGCATTAGCCATTTTAAAACAGATGGGTTTGAAAACATACGTAAAGTAGGTATTGGGATAGATAACGCATTTAAAAATTATCTAATTGAAAAATATATTGGATTCCAAGAAAAAAATTATATGTTAGATTTAAGTATGGATACATTAAATATGGATACTAAAACCGATACAGAAATTAGCGAAATGGAAAATGAGAATAATAAATTTAAAAAAGATTTAGAAAATAATGAAAATAGTAAAGATGGTAAAGATATTGAAAGTATTGAAGATAATTCAACTGAAACAGATCCATTAAATGGATTAAATGAGTCCACTAATTTAAAAGAAATAGAAGATGAAAAAGTAGATAATTTAAAAAAATTAAAAGAAGATTTAGATGGTATTCGTGATATATTATCTACTAATTTATTGAATAAAGCACCATTTTCTAAAAATTTGAAAAAAAATGAACTATTAGATGATTTGAAAGAAGAATGTAATAAAATAAACCCTAAAGACCGTGAAAATTGTAGTGACTGTAAATACTGTAAAAATGAAATACTGTATGACTTTATAGGATTCAAAGAAAATTTCGACTGTACGTTAGATATAATATATAACAAAGGCGGACATCAAATAGAACCTATGATATGGATATTAGGGCAAAACTCCATAGAAATAGTTAAAAAATTGAGAATACTTGAAAAAACCTATCGAAAATTATAATTAAAATTAAAATATTTTTCTATTTTATTATATTGTACCATAGTTTATTATTTTGAGATATAAAATATTTTTTAAAGGTGATTACTATATATACTTTTAAGTATAGTATGTATTGAATATTTTAACATTTCAAAAAAATAACAAATATTATATATAAAAATAAGTTATAATATTAAAAGTTTAAAAACAGTATTATTTAATAGTCTATAATTTTTTTAAATTAGAAATAGATTATTTTTATAACAAAATCATTTAATGCAGGATTAGACTTAAAACCGAAGCCCTGTAATCTAACAATCTACATCACTCCATACCAAAAATGGTGATAAAATGTCAAATATAGTTGTTAAAAAATTAGAAAGAGCTCCAATAAACGAAACCCCTATTGAAATTGTAGAAAGAAAAGGTATTGGCCACCCGGACAGTATTTGCGACGGTGTTGCAGAAAGCGTTAGCGTTGCGTTATGTAAAATGTACAAAGAACATTTAGGTGTAGTTTTACACCACAACACTGACCAAGTTGAATTGGTTGGTGGTTACGCATACCCTCAACTTGGTGGCGGGGAAATGATAACCCCTATCTATGTATTATTATCTGGTAGAGCTACAATGGAAGTATTAAATAAAGAAACTGGAGAAATTATAAAATTACCAGTTAACTCTACTGCAGTAAACGCTGCAAGAGAATACTTAAAGAAAACCATCAGAAATGCGGATTTAGAAAGAGATATAATTGTAGACTGCAGAATAGGACAAGGTTCAGTTGATTTAGTAGAAGTATTCGATAGAGAAAGAAACGCAATACCACACGCTAACGATACATCATTTGGTGTTGGACACGCTCCATTAAGTATTACTGAAAAATTAGTACTTGAAACAGAACGATTATTAAATTCAGATGCTATGAAAGCAGAAGTTCCTGCAATTGGTGAAGATATTAAAGTTATGGGATTAAGAGAAGAGAAGAAAGTAACTTTAACTATTGCTATGGGTGCTGTGGACAAATACATCAATTCTTGCGACGACTACATCAAAGTTAAAGAAATTGCAAAGAAAAAAGTTGAAGAAAACGCTAAAAAGTACGCTGGAGACTTCGAAGTTGAAGTATACATAAACACAGCTGACGATGATAAAGACTGTATTTTCTTAACTGTTACCGGTACATCTGCAGAAATGGGTGACGATGGTTCAGTAGGTAGAGGAAACAGAGCAAACGGATTAATTACCCCATTCAGACCTATGAGTATGGAAGCTACAAGCGGTAAAAACCCAATAAACCACATTGGTAAGATATACAACATATTGGCAAATACTGTTGCAGAAGATGTTGCTAAAATTGAAGGCGTTCAAGAATGTCAAATCAGAATCTTAAGCCAAATTGGTAAACCAATTAACGAACCAAAAATGTTAAGCATTGAAATCATACCTGCGGAAGGCTTTACAGTTGAAGGTTTAAATGGTGAAATTGAAAAAGTAGCTCAAAAATGGCTCGATAATGTACAAACAGTTACTGAAAGAATTATTGATGGAAAAGTAACTACATTCTAAATTAAATTCGAATAACATATCAATTTCCATTTTCTTTATTGATTTTTTAATGAGTTAATCAAAATTATTTTTTTAATCCTATTTGTATAAAATATATAAAATTATATAAAATTATATAAAATTATATGAAATTATATGGAATATACAAAAATAGTGAAAATCATATCATAAATTATTAATATTAATTATATAGTATTATTTATCAATTCTATTTACATATTTAAAATATTTATAATGTTAAAACTTTATATCCGTATATTTAACCAACTAATTAATTAAATGGATATCTTAGTATATATTATAGGCAAATATTGGGCATATATTAACATAACCTATAAATTATATTAAAAAAGCATTTTTAAGTACATATCAAATAGTATAAATTATAGTATATTGTATAATTATATAATTATGTAATATCGTAAATTATATAACTCTATAACTATCATAATTTAACTATATAGATATAATATATCAAAATAGTGAAAAAAGATGAATAATAATATTAAAAAGTATAAAATAGCAATGATGGGGCCTGAAAATTCGGGAAAATCATCTATTGTTAATAAAATATTTGGAAAAAGTATTTCAGAAGTTTCAGAAGTGGGCGGTACCACAAAAAAACCAGTTCGAAAATATTGGGGAAAGCTAAAAATAGGTAGATTAAAGCAAAATCCAGAATTTGCAGATATAACCTTTGCTGATTTGGGGGGTTTATACTCTGGTGAAGACAAATCTGTTGTAATGGTTGGCAATGTTTTAGAAAAAACTTTTGAAGAGATAGATAGCTCAGATATGATAATTCACGTTATCGATGCAAAAGACGGTCTTTTCAAAAGTTTTGAAAAATTACATCACCTTTTAAAATACAGGTATCAAAAACCCATAATTGTTATTGTAAATAAATGTGATTTATTATCCTCTTCTGAAAGAAATTCCTTAACCATCGCCATTGAAGAAAGGCTAAATAATAAAGTATACTTCACTTCTGCAATGTCTTATGAAGGTATTAACGAATTAATTAATGTAATAATAACAATACTGAAGAGATAGGTGTCCTAAAATGTTTAAAAAAATAAAAAAAATGATATCATCAACAGAAACCTTGAAACCAAGTAGTCCTGTACCTATAGAAGAATACATTGAATTACCTGTTAAAACCTACGAAGGAAATGAATTAGTAAAAATAAAAGTTTGCGAACTTGAAGATTTCAAAGATTCTACTGAAATTTCAGTATTGGTTGAAGCCGGTTACTTAGTTATTGCAAACACTATCGACCTTGAAAGAGATATAGATGATGACTATGCTAAAGTCCTTACAGATTTAAAAAATAAATTAAGGAATACGGGTAAAATCGTAAGACTTTGTGAAACCAAAATTATGGCAGTTCCATCTAACACCGTAATTGAAAAAATAGTCAAAGAGAAAAAAGATTAATTAAAAAAATAAGAAAATAAGAAAATAAGAAATATACCATAATATAGAATCATATAAATAAAAAAAGTATAAAAATTATACTATAATACTATCTATATTATTTTTACAAATTAAGGTATTTTTCATTATTAGATACTAAATTTTTCCTATTTTATTGTTTTAAATCAATAATTATTTGAGTGCTTAAAAACACGTTTTTTTACGATATTTATAATATTTACAAAAATATACACTATTTTTAGCTGACGTTATTTGATAGATATTCGGTAAATTTAAATAGTGATATACAATAATAAACATAGGTTTACACTAGAGGGATTTTATGGATTATTACGTATTTTTACTATTGAGCTCAGTATGGTATATAATACCTGCATATATTGCAAATGCTATGGCTTGTGTTTTTGGAGGGGGAACTCCGTTAGATGGAGGCAAAAACTTTGTTGATGGTCGTAGATTAATAGGAAATGGGGTAACAATTAAGGGAACAATTTCTGGAATAACTTGTGGAGTTATTGGCTCAATACTCCAATATTTTGTTGGCAATTACTTTAATTTCGATTGGATGATGTTTTTAAATGCTGGATTAACACAATATGTCATATTAGGGTTACTTTTATCATCTGGTGCCTTATTTGGAGACATGTTTGGAAGTTTTGTGAAAAGAAGGTTTAATATTTCACAGGGCGGTTCTGCACCCTTATGGGACCAATTAACATTTATAGTATTTGCCCTAATATTTGGTTACTTTTACATACCTGTTTCAGTGAACATGGCTATATTATTAATACTACTCTCGCCAATTGTTCATTTGGTATCAAATATAATTGCGTATAAATTAGGAATTAAAAAAGTATGGTGGTAATAAAATATGATATTTCTTGATTTAGAATTAAAAGATACGCCTGGTGAATTATTAAAAGCTCTTGAACCCATATCTTCTGCAAAAGGGAATATTATAAGCGTTATACATATGCGAGAAGAAAGAACCGAAGACGGTAGGTTACCGGTAAAAGTTGTTATCGATAAAATTGATGATGAAGAATTATCCTCCATAATTGATAAACTAGAAAGTATAGACGTAATTGTTGCTAAAATAAATGAAAAAAGAAGAAAATTAGATTTAGACGTTGTAATTATCGGTCATGTCGTAGATACTGATGTAAGAGATACTATAGATAGAATAAACGAGATAGGCCTAGTACTCGATTTAGATTTGTCTATGCCATCCCCTAACGTAGAATCATCTGCTAAAATGAGAATAGTGGTTGATGTGGAAAAAATAGATGAATTATACGAAGAATTCGATATAATTTCAAAAGAAAAAGATTTGTTATTTGTAAAATCTTGTTAAATGTAATATAAAGTATTCCAATACGGTATAACTATTGTAATTTAAAAATAAAATATAATAAATAAAATAGAATTATAAAAATAAATTCAATCTAAAAAACTTAAAATGCTATAATTATTCGATATTTACTACTAGAGGTAAATTATGTGTGAAAAGAGTCTTAATAAAAGTAATGACTTTAAGGAACTTAAAGTAATTTTAGTTGGCTTGGGAGTTATTGGAAAAGGCGTTTTAAAAGTTATAGACGCTAAAAACATTGATTTATTTAAAAAGTATGGATTTAAAATAAGTGTTGTTGCTGCATGTGACAGTAGCGGTGCTACCGTAAACGAAAATGGAATTAACCCCCTTTCAATAATAAAAACTAAGGAAGAAACCGGAAAAATAGTTAATCACGAATTTGGGGTTCAAAAAGGCATACTTGAAGTTATTGAATCTGTTAACGCTGATGTAGTTATAGAAGTAACCCCTACAAACATAGAAACAGGCGAACCTGCAAAATCATACACTTTAAAAGCTTTTGAATCTAAAAAACACGTTGTTTCTGCAAACAAAGGAGCTTTGGCAGTAGCATATTCAGAATTAATGAATAGTGCAGAGAAAAACGACGTAATGTTTAGATACGAAGCATCAGTAGGCGGAGCTATGCCAGTAATAAATTTAGCTAGAGAAAGCCTTGCAGGTAACAATATTAAGAACATTAAAGGAATTTTAAATGGTACAACCAACTACATATTAACTAAAATGGAAAAAGAAGGATTAGACTTTAATACTATTTTAAAAGAAGCTCAAGAGTTGGGAATAGCAGAAACAAACCCTCATCAAGATGTTAGTGGGTTAGATACTGCTGCAAAAATGGTAATTCTTGCAAATACTCTTTTAGGTAAAGATTGTACAATCAAAGATGTAAAACTTGAAGGAATAACAAGAATTACGCCAGAAGCACTTAAAATGGCAAATAAAAGTGGTACTACAATAAAATTAATCGGAGAAGTTTCAAATAAAAAATTAGAAGTTTGTCCTAAATTGATACCTATAGACCACCCTATGAACGTTAAAGGCTCTTTAAACGTTGCTATGTTTGATACAGATTTAGCAAAAGACGTTGTAGTAGTAGGAAGAGGAGCTGGAGACATTGAAACTTCTTCTGCAATACTAAGTGACTTAATATTTATAGGCAATTCAAAAAAGTGTAATGACTAATTAATAATTTTTTTTAATAACCTTTTTATAGTACTTACAAACAATATAAAAAAGTAGTCGTGGCACGGGGTGCTGGACTTGGTAGTTCAGGGCGGACTTCAGATCCGTCGAGTTCCATGGGAATTCGGGGTTCGATTCCCCCCCTATGCCGTTTTTTTAACAAAATTTTAAAAATAATATTATTTTTTAAGAGATATTGTATTATCTAATGTATTATATTTTAACATATTATTTTTCAATTATAGTTCCATTTACCTTATTATTCAATGCTTTATAGATATTATCTTTTTTATTCCCGTTAAAAATGATAGAGGTTACCCCCGAGTTAAAACACTCCATAACTTTCAAATACATTCCACCAGTAACATCTTCTTTTGATGAAGAAGATAGTGATTTTTTTACATCTTCAATATTTTGACTGGATATGGTATCTATGATATTTTTATTATTATCCCAAACACCTTCGACGTCTGAAGCGTGTAGGCTTAAATCTGGCTTAAGTTCTTTAGACAAGTAAGGTAGTGCATGGTCACCTGAAAAAATCTTGTACTCATTTAATTCATCTAGTACTATATCCCCGTGTATTACTGGCACAAGATTCTTATCGAGCATTTTTTTGAGAGCAGTTAAATCAAAATGTAAGCCTTCCTTGGTAAACATTGTAAAAGAAGAAGGTTGAACAGAAACCGCAGGTATACCATAATCGTGTAATTCGGATATAACAATATCGTTAAATTTACGCATTGCTTTCTGTATTTCCCAATAACCTGATTCCATATCTACAAATTTAGAATTTCCATCTTCGTCTTTTATAATATGTTTTTTTGCCACAGGGTGTCCAAATGAACCTCCTCCGTGTATTATTATTAATTTTGGCTTTTCTTGATTGTTAGAGGAACTCCCGGGGTTTTTTATCAATTTTTCATCAAAAAATTGTCTTATTTCCTTGCAAATTCTTGATAAATTATCCCATTTTACAGAATAAGGGATATTTTTATCACATAATATACTACCGCCAAGTTTTAACACGATTAACATTTTTTTCACCAATTTAATAATATTCCATATAAAAACATAATAATTATTAACCTATATAAAATATATTTAACTAAAAAATTAAAAACTAAGATATTAAAATTATTTTAAAACTAATATTAAATTATATTAGATTATATTAGATTATATTAGATTATATTAGATTATATTAGATTATATTAGATTATATTAGATTATATTATTATACAAATAAGTAATTTAACTTATAGAGTTACTTCCTTATTGCGGCATTTCTTGAATATCTGGCAAATTATCCTCAGTACAAATGTAAATCTTTTTATCTAATTCTTTAAAACGTTCCAATAACAAATCTTTACCAAAATTAGATAAAGCATATATTGGTACACCTTTTCCTGCCTGTACTTTTAAAACTCCTTTTAATTCTTCATCTGTTTTCAATAAATTATAAAGACTCTTAGATGCACAATTTGTGATTAAATCGTATTCAGGGATTTCTGATTTATATTTATTAAAATCTACCCCTGTAGTATGCACTCCAAAAATACAGATTTTTATACTATCTTCATTATTTTGTGAATTTTTTAAATTATATTCGTTCTCAATTTGCCTTATTTCTTTCAACTGCTCGGGGTATGCTACTGAAACACCAATATTTTTAAAACCAAGCTCAATTGCTTTTAAAACTCCTTTTACTTGATTAATTTCTGCAGTTTCTTCATTTAATATTGCGCCATTTGGATTTGCATTATTTATTCTTTGAATTACTTCTTTTACAGGTGTGGTTTTAACAATTCCTGATATTCTACCGCATAATCCCTGTACCAAATAAGGATTTGCTGTTATAACAGTCCCTGCACAGTCACTAACGATAACAACTGCATCCAACATTTTTTTGTTTAAAGCAGTCATAAAAATTTCAGAAGTTCCGAAACTAACAATTTGCTCCTTTTCTTCAACCACTCGGTCTTTTGTGAATAATCCGAAGCTTTGTATCCTAAACTCAATATTCTTCCGTATAGTATCTTCATTTAACTCTTTAATATTTCTATGTTTTAAAAATAAAGGGCAGGTCTTTATTATTGGTTTATCCACAGCTACAACCTTTCCATTAACTACGGTAACTTTTGCATTACCCAGTGCTTCCATGATGTGAATATCTTCATTATTTTTCATAATTTTCCTCAAAATAACAATTAATTGCAAGTAATTACAAATATAATAATATATGTTAAAAACATTGATTAACCATATAATTAAAAACTTTTAGATGTAAATTAGACGTAATTGGACATAATTAGATATAAATTAGATATAACTCTAATAGATCATATATACATATTTTTAATATAATTATCTATTTAAAATAACAATAAGCACATTTAAAATCGTATTACCATACACTTAATAGCATATGATTAATTAACTAATATAAATCAAATAATTCTCAAAAAAACAGCTTTATTAATATGAGGGGTGGGAATGGGATAGGAGATAAAAATATCTCCCACACGGTGTTATCAGTAGTGATGTGGGGGTATGAGGGGGTTAAAAATATCACTACTATCCCACACCGTGCATAACATTAGTATAATGTACTTGTATATATAATTTACTATGAATCAAAAATGTATGTGTATATCTTATGTTACGTTACGTTATACGCCACATAATATAAAATACTCAATTTAATTAAGAAATATACTATTTATATAATTAATAATAAATTAATAATAAATTAGTAAAAATTAATAAATAATAAGACTTTAGGGTGGGATTGTGAAGTATATAACAACTTTATTGGCAGTTAAAGATATCAACATTTCCAAGAAATTCTATGAAAAACTTTTTAATCAACATGTCATCTATGATTTGGGTAAAAATGTAACATTTGATGGAGGATTTGCACTACAAGAAGATTTTCCATGGCTCATAGATATTCCTGCTAATTCATTGATTAAAAAATCAAATAATATGGAATTATATTTTGAAGTAGATGATTTTGACGAATTTTTAAAAAAACTAGAAGAATATGAAAAATATGAGAAAATAGTGTATGTAAATAAACCTAAAAAACATGAATGGAAACAAAGAGTTGTTCGTATTTATGACCCTGATTTTCATATCATAGAAATAGGAGAATCAATGGAGGTTATTGCAAAACGCTATCTTAATGAAGGATATTCTATCGAAAAAACTGCAGAAATTATCCAACATCCAATTGAATTTGTAAAAATGGTTAACGAAAAACAATAATATAAAAAGTGATAATGATTAAAATATTAAACATTTCGATAACAAATATGCGTTTAGATAATCAATTTACTATTAAATTTTTTTCAAACTATATTATCAAATTTAAAGAATAATTTATATATATTTGGTTAAAAATATATGTATCTGTAAATAATTAATATCTCAATAAAATAAATGACGCTATTTTTAAAATTTTAACATATTGAACGTGGATTACTATAAAACATACTTCCAAAAAACTATTTTAATTTATAATAACTAATAGCACCCATTAAGAAAATCAAGAATATATCCTTATATAATAATGTGAGTGTATTATAAATGTATACATATTTGCACATACATTATTATTTGTTTAATGTGGAGGTGAATCCATGAGTGACCCCAAAGTGGGGGTTTTCGTTTGTTACTGTGGTTCTAACATCAACGGTGCAGTGGATTGTGAAGCAGTTAAAGATTTCGCTTCCAAACTCGATGGAGTAGTAGTTGCTGATACATACCCATTTATGTGTGCTGACCCTGGACAAAATCTTATTAAAGATGCAATTAAAGAAAAAGGGTTAGACAGAATTGTGGTAGCAGCATGTACTCCTAAGATCCACGAACCTACGTTTAGGGCTTGTTTATCAGAAGCAGGCATATCCCCATATTATTTAGAGTTTGTGAACATCAGAGAGCATGACGCTTTTGTTCATATGAATGACGTAAAAGCTGCAACAGATAAAGCTAAAGAGTTAATTGCAGCAGGTATTGCTAGAGCTAAAAAACTTGAGGACGTACCTCAAAAAATTGTGGATGTAGATAAGAGCTGTATGGTTATAGGTGCAGGTATTGCAGGTATCCAATCTGCATTAGACCTTGCCGACCAAGGCTTTAAAGTATATCTCGTAGATAAAGACGAGTCAATCGGCGGAAGAATGGCACAATTAGCTAAAACTTTCCCAACCGATGACTGTGCGATGTGAATTCTCGCACCGAAAATGGTTTCGGTGGCTAACCACCCGAACGTGGAATTATTAACTTACACAGAAGTTAAAGATATTGATGGATACATTGGTAACTTCAATGTAAAACTTGAGAAAAAAGCAAGATACATTGATGAAATTACCTGTACCGGTTGCGGTGCTTGTGCTGCAGTATGTCCTATAGAGATACCTAACGAATTTGATTTAGGTTTAGGTACCAGAAAAGCGATATACGTTCCATTCCCACAAGCTGTACCTTTAGTATATACTATTGATATGGAACACTGTATTAACTGTGAACTTTGTTCAAAAGTATGTGCTGCAAAAGCTGTAAGATACGACCAAAAACCTGAAGAAGTAGAAATTAAGGTTGGTACAATTATCACAGCTACAGGGTACGATGAATTTGATGCTACACAAAAAGAAGAATATGGTTACGGAGTTTATGACAACGTTATCACAACCTTAGAAATTGAAAGGATGATTAACCCTGCTGGACCTACCGGTGGTCATGAAATCAGACCAAGTGACGGTAAACACCCTCACAGAACCGTATTTGTACAATGTGTTGGTTCAAGAGACGAAAAAGTCGGCAACCCATACTGTTCAAGAGTATGCTGTATGTTCGCACTTAAAAACGCTCAGTTAATGAAAATGCACGACCCTAATGCAGAAGTATACATTTGCTACATGGATATAAGGGCATTTGGTAAAGGATACGAAGAATACTATAAAAGAGCACAAGAACAGTTCGGTGTTAGATTCGTTAGAGGAAGACCTGCAGCTGTTATTGAAGACCCTGAAACTAAAAACTTAACCGTTAGAGTTGAAGATACATTATTAGGCGAAATCTTAGAGATTGATGCTGACTTAGTTGTATTATCAGCTGGTTTAGTGGGTAAAAAAGAAACAAAAGACCTAGCTAAAATGATGGGCGTTGATGTAGGGCCAGAAGGATTCTTTAAGGAGTCACACCCTAAATTAGCTCCAGTTAACACAAAAGTTGACGGTATCGCAATTGCAGGAGTTGCACAAGGACCTAAGGATATTCCAGACACAGTAGCACAAGCAAAAGGTGCTGCAAGTGCTGTGGCTATTCCAATGTCACAAGGTAGCTTCAAAATTGAAATGATTAGAGCAACTGTTGACGAAGATGTATGTGGTGGATGTAAAGTATGTGCAATAATGTGCCCATATAATGCGATTACATACGAGGAAAAAGAAGGTCATTTGGTAGCTATAACAGACGACGTTGCATGTAAAGGTTGTGGAGCATGTGCAGGTGCATGTCCAAGTGGTGCTATGCAGTTAAGATACTACAGAGACTCACAAATCTTAGATTCAATTGACGGAATGTTAGATGCAGCTAATATGATTAATAACGAATAATTAATTAAATTTATTAAAAAATATCTTTAATTAATATCTTATTTAATATATCATATATTTTAAGCAATATTTGGATATATTAATAAAAATGTATGTAATTTCAAAAATAAAGTAATATTATTCAAATAATATAGAAATACGAAATTTTATAGATGTATTGAAAAATATTACAGAATAAATTAATCAATTCTATAAAAATAAAATATAGGAAGGGATAACAATGGCCGAACCTATAATTATGGCATTCATTTGCTATCAATGAGGTTATGGTGCTGCTGACTTAGCAGGTACTAGTAGAATGCAATACCCAGCAAGCGTTAGACCTATAAGAGTCCCTTGTACAGGTAAGTTTGATATTACCTACGCATTAAGGGCATTCCAAAAAGGTGCTGATGCAGTATTTGTTGCAGGTTGAAAACCTAATGAGTGTGCATTCGAAACAGGTAACTTCAGAGCGGAAGAAAGGGTTAAAATGACCAAGCAAATTCTCGATGAAATGGGAATAGGTGGAGATAGAATCGAAATGTTCTTCATGAGTGGAGCAGACGCAGGAAAATTCACCGAAGCTGTTAAAGAAATGACTGACAGAGCTAAAAAGTTAGGTCCAAACCCATTAAAATAAGTAAAGAAGTAAGAAAAAAGAGGATGAGTTTTGCAGGAAACCTCTGGACTTGTAAAACGACTGCCCCGTGTTGGGGAATATACCTTTAAGAATATAAGGTGATTACATGGCAGATAAAGTTAGGCTCGGATTAATACAACTATGTGGATGTTCAGGATGCCATATATCACTACTTGATTTACACGAACAATTATTAGATGTTCTTCCTAATTTGGAAATCGTTTATGCTCCAATCATCGCCGATGCAAAAGAAATACCAGAATGTGATGTATTTCTTATAGAAGGTGGTGCAAGAAATGAGCACGATGAACATTTAATTCATGAAATCAGAGAAAAATCAAAAGTAGTGATTGCTTGGGGAACCTGTGCAGTATATGGTGGAATTCCAGGACTTGGAAACCTATACGACACTGAACAGTTGAAAAAAACTGCTTATGAAACTGAATCAACAGATAATATTGGAGAATTACCTTCAGATGAAATAGTTCCTCCATTAACAAATTCTGTTATGCCGGTTCCAAGTATAGTGGATGTAGAATACGTAATTCCAGGATGTCCTCCAAGACCGGAAATTAATGCTGGTGCAATTGTAGCATTACTAGAAGGTAGAGACCCAGAATTACCTAAAAAGATTGTTTGCGACGAATGTCCAAGAACAAAAGAAAATGTTATACCAGAAACATTTAAAAGAACTTTTGAAGGAACACCAGATCCTGAAAAATGTTTATTTGAACAAGGTTACACTTGCGTAGGAATGGGTACAAGAGCAGGATGCGGTGCACTCTGCCCAAGTGCGGGAGTTCCATGTAGGGGATGCTATGGTAAAACTGATGAAGTACTTGACCAGGGTTCATCTTTGGCAAATACATTTGCTGCCGCAGGAGATGAAGCTTTAAAAATTTCCGACAAATCAGCATTATTCAACAGATTTACATTGCCAGCAGCTTTGATTTCAAAAAAACAGGAATAATTAATTAAATCTAATTTTGATTTTATTATATTATTCTACTATTGAAATTATTAATTTACATATTTTATTACAATATTAACTTGTAAAAATTAGTATTTAGTAATTTCATGTGACTATTAATAAGGATTTAGAATTATTTAGACTAATTTAGACTTAAAATAAGGACGGTGACTCTATGGGTAAAATTACAATAGCACCACTAACCCGTCTTGAAGGGCATGGTAAAGTTACCATCAAGTTGGATGATTCAGGTAAACCAGCTGATGTAAAATTACATATTACCGCTCTCAGGGGTTTTGAACAATTTGTAATTGGAAGACCTGCTGAAGAGGTACCAAGAATAGTCCCAAGAATATGTGGTATTTGTCAAACAGCTCACCACTTAGCTAGTGTTAAAGCTGTTGATGCTGCATGGGGCGCACAAATTCCAAGCGCTGCAGAGAAACAGAGAGAATTAATGCATTTGGGAAATATGATTCACAGTCACGCATTACACTTCTACTATCTTGCGGCTCCAGATTTTGTCCTTGGACCAGACGCAGACCCTGCAATTAGAAACGTTATTGGAGTAATTGATGCGGCTCCAGAAGTAGCTAAAAAAGCTATCGCAATGAGAAGAGTAGGTCAATCAATGGTTGAAGCTACTGGTGGTAAACCTATACACCCAGTAACTGGTATTCCAGGCGGTTTATCAAAATCAATGAGTGAAGAAAAAAGAGACGAACTTTTGGCTGTAATTGATACAATGATTCAATATGGTCAGGATGGACTCGATTTAATGAAATCACTTAATGAAAAATACTTGGATACAATAAACTCATTGGGTGTAATTGATACCTGGTATTTGGGTTTAGTTAAAGATGGTAAACATAACTTCTACGGAGACACTTTAAGATTTGTTTCACCAGACGGTTCCGAAAAAATGGAATTCAAACCTGCTGAATACTTAGACTATCTTGGAGAACATGTTGTAGAACACAGTTATGTAAAATACCCTTACAACAAAAAAGTTGGTTACCCTGAAGGATTATATAGAGTTGGTCCTTTAGCTATGATAAATGTTTGTGATTCAATGTCTACACCCCTTGCAGAAGAGGCTAGAAAAGAATTTGCTGAAACATTTGGAAGACCGGCAAATCAATCAATAGCATACAACCAAGCAAGATTAATCGAATTACTTTCAGCTTGCGAAAGAGCAAAAGAACTTCTCGAAGACCCAGAGATTGTTTCAACAGATGTTAAGGCAGAAGTTGAACCAAAAGCTGGAAATGGCGTTGGTGTTGTATACGCTCCAAGAGGTACCTTATTCCACAACTACGAAACCGATGATAACGGTATCGTAACTAAAGCGAATATGATTGTTGCTACTACGCACAATGTACCTACAATGGAAAAAGCTATCCAACAAGCCGCAGAAGTGCTTTTCAAAGACAATTAAGCCTCTGGTGGTAATATGGTGGATGAAACAAAATTAAATTTAATAGAAATTGTATTAAGAGCATACGACCCTTGATATTCATGTGCTGCTCACATGATTGTGGAAGATGCTGAAGGAAACGTTGTATTTGAAATTGTAAACGATGAATAATTCTTTAACCGAACCCATTGGGAGGTAAAGAAATATTTCACAATTTTTTAATTTTTTAAAATAATTATACTAATTGTCAAAAATGATATTATTAAAATATTAAATATCTATCAAAGATGTTAAATATAAAGTTTTAAATTTAAAAGATTATATTTAATTAATATTCTGATAATTATACTAACTTAGAGATAATTTTTTGAGCATTAAAACTAATTATCAGATTTGATATCAAAATAGTAAATTTAGTAACTAACTGTCTAAATTTAAAAATATTTATAGGAAATAAACTATATATCTAAATTGTAATTGTCTATTATAATTATCAATTATGATTAAAATAATCAAGTTTATGGTTATTTTAATATTCACTTAAAAACCTTCATCAGAAGGCCCCATATTATCAAAAATTTAAAAGGGGTATCAAATGGCTGGAATTAAAATTCAAGAAGATGCATGTCTTGTTTGTAATGCTTGTTCAAAAGCATGTCCAACCGAGGCAATAGAAATTGCCCCCTTTAAGACCTGTAACTTGTGCTTTTCATGTGCAAGTGCATGTCCAACAGGGGCGTTAGTAGAAAACAATGGTAAGTTAATATACAACGGTAGCAAGTGTATAAAATGTGGAAACTGTGCAACTGCTTGCCCTACAGGCATTAAAAAAGTTGATGATAGATTCCCATACTCAAAAGGACACTGTGTACTTTGTGAAAAATGTGTTGACGCTTGTCCAATCGATATAATTTCAATCCCTGGAAAAATTGACAAACCTGAAAAAGAAGTTACAATACCTCAGGAACCTATCAAAGTAACAGAAGCTTGCGTAGGTTGTTCAGAGTGTGTACCAGTTTGTCCAGTGGATGCTATTTCAATCGAAGATGAACTTGCAGTTATTGACACAGAAAAATGTATATACTGTAGCGTATGTGCACAAACTTGCCCATGGAACGCTATATATGTAGCAGGCAAAAAACCTTCAAAAAGACAAAAAGAAATTAAATCATTCACAGTTACCGAAGAATGTATAGGTTGTGAAAAATGTGTTGAAGTATGTCCGGGTGACATGATTACATACAATGCAGAAGATTTAATTGTAAAATTGCCAGAAGCTTGTCCTGCATGTCACTTATGTGAGCAAAACTGTCCTGTGGATGCTATTTCCTTAGAAGTAGAATATGGAAGCGCTAAACCAGTTACAGAAGAAGGATTAGTATGGTATGAAGATAAGTGCAACTATTGTGGACCTTGTGCTATAAAATGTCCTACAAATGCAATTAACTTAATCAACCAGAAAGGACTTGCATTACCTTCAAGAACTAAAACAGATAAAGACCCAGAATTTAGAATGTGTATCAGATGTGGTGCTTGTGTTATGAAGTGTCCAACTGGTGCTTTAAAAATGGGTAAAATTACTCACGAAGGTAAGGAATACAACAGAATTGAATTTAGCCCTGCTTTATGTAACCAGTGTGGTGAATGTGTAGACGTATGTCCACAAGACACATTGAAACTTACAGGCGATGAGAAAAAACCACTCGAAGGCTACTGTATACTTTGTTTAAAGTGTATAGAAGCTTGTGATAAAGCCAAAAGAAACGCTTTAGGCTTACAATAAGACTATAATTTGTAACTTCTAAACTATTAAATAAGATAATACCTTATCAACTAATAATAAATTAACAATTTATTTAAATATTTAAAATAACGGTTAAATATTTAAAAAAAATTTTAAATATGTATTTTTGACCTTATACATATTTAAAATAAATATTTCTTCATCTATCAACTAAATAAATTCAAATTATAAAATAAAAATACGATATAAATTACCGTATATCTGGTATCCCACCAAGGGGTGAATACAATGGTAAAAGTGGTTAAAAACGTAGTATGTCCATTTTGTGGAACTCTATGTGACGATATTGAAGTTCTTGTAGAAGATGGTCATATCGTAGGTACAAGAAACGCTTGTAGAATCGGAAATGCTAAATTTATGCATTATGAAGGTTCTGTAAGATACGATAGTCCTTTAATGAGAGAAAATAAAAAGGACGAATTCAAAAAAGTAGACTATGAAACAGCCATCGAAGAAACCGCAAGGCTTCTTGTAGAATCAAAACTTCCATTAATCTATGGATGGAGTTCTGCAGAATGTCACGCTCAACAATTGGGTGTACTATTAGGCGAAAAAGTTAATGGCGTGTTAGATAACACCGCGAGTGTATGACACGGACCATCATTATTGGCAGTACAAGACGTAGGCTATCCTGTAGCCACATTAGGGGAAACTAAAAACAGAGCTGACACAGTTCTATTCTGGGGTAGCAATCCAATGCACGCTCACCCTAGACATATGAGTAGATACTCAGTATTTGCAAGAGGGTTCTTCCGTGAGAGAGGAAGAAAAGACAGACAAATGATCGTTGTCGACCCAAGAAAAACAGATACTGCAAAATTAGCAGATGTTCACCTTCAAGTTGAACCTCATAAAGATTATGAACTTGTAAGTGCTATGAGGGCAGCTTTAAAAGGCTTCAAAATTGAATCTGATTACGTAGCAGGAATTCCTACGGAAACAGTTTACGAAGCTGTGGACCTTTGTAAAAATGCTCAATTTGGTACATTATTCTTCTCAATGGGTGTAACCATGAGTAGAGGAAAGCACAGAATTATCGATAACGCTATTCAGTTAATCGTTGATTTAAATGCACACACCAAATTTAGCTTAATGCCTATGAGAGGTCACTATAACGTTAACGGATTTAACCAAGTTAGCACTTGGATAACTGGTTACCCATACGGTGTAGACTTCTCAAGAGGATATCCAAGATACAACCCTGGAGAAACCGCTTCAAATGACTTGTTACAGAGAGGAGAAACCGACATGATGCTAAACATTGCGTCAGACCCTGGTGCACACTTCCCTCAAAAAGCTTTGCAGCACATGGTTAAAATCCCATTGGTATGTATCGACCCTCACCAAACACCTACATCAGAATTAGCTAACATCGTTATGCCTACTGCATTAACCGGTGTTGAAGTTTCAGGTACCGCATATAGAATGGATGGTGTACCAATTGAACTTAGAAAAGTTGTAGATGTTCCTGAAGGCTTACTTTCAGATGCTGAAATTATCAGTGGGTTATTGAAAGAAGTTAAAAAAATGGAATAAATTATTAGAAATTAGATAATTGAATAAATAACAGGTAAGTTATAAAATTCCCCTTTTATGCTTACGAAATACGTCTTGAAGAATTAAGTAATTTGTTAAAGGGGAACCTTTTGGACCCTTTAATATAATCAAATCTTTTTTTAATATTATTTATTAATTTAAACTAATTAAAAGTGTTATTTTAAACATATTATTGCTAGTTATATGGCATATAATTAGATAATTTATATAATCCATATAAGTTATAAACTAGTAGATTATTATTTATTATTGTTATTCATAGATATTCAGATATTGTAAATTATCATAATAATTTTTTAGGTGGTTATTTTGGAAATAATTCCTGTTTTAGATGTTTTAGGGGAAAATGCGGTTCATGGCAAAAGTGGAAATAGGGAATCATACTATCCTGTAGAATCAATTATTTGTAAATCCAGTAATCCAGTGGACTTATCAAATGCTTATATGTCATATGGTGTAAAAAAAATTTACATAGCAGATTTAAACGCAATTATTGCTAAAAATCAAAGTGAAATGACTGGTAAATTTTTAAATATAGATTCTGAAAAAAATTTAGAAATTATTAAAAAAATTGAATGTGATAAGATTATTGACTTTGGAATATCTACACTATTTGATTATGAATACTATAAGTCTTTTGACTTTAGGAATACAAAATTAATCATAGGTACTGAAACACTTGTTGATTTGGAACTTTTAAATAAAAAAGACGTAATATTAAGCTTAGATTTTAAAAATGGAGAATTATTAAGCAAAGGCTATAATTTTAAGGAATTGATTGAAAAATTAAACCAAAATCCTGATATTCCCGTTATAGTATTGGATATTTCTTCTGTGGGCACCTTAAAAGGTTTAAATTATCCGTTAATTGAAAAAGTAGTAAAAAGTATTAAAAATGCGGTTTACGTAGGCGGAGGGGTTAAAAATATCTCCGATATAGATAAATGTAAATCTTTAGGGGTTTCTGGTGTTTTAATAGGAACTTCGTTGCATAATGGAACATTAAACTTAAAAAATTTAATTGAAAAATATTAACATATTCTGTGCTAAAATTATACTCCATAAAATTATAAATAATATAATAAAGATTGTATTATATATCTTAAAATTGTATTTACAATTCATTCTTCAATTTATCGGATTAAATTATAATTGTATTAAATTTTATTAAATTGTATTAAAAAAGTGATAATATGTTAACAAGGTATCAGGTCCTAAAAATACTAATGGAATATGTAACAGACGAATACATAATATCCAACATAGGAATACCAAGTAAAGAATTACACGATATTAACGATAGAAGTGAAAACTTCTATATGCTTGGTTCCATGGGCCTAGCTTCTTCAATTGGACTTGGATTAGCATTGGGAAAAGCATATGAAAACGATAAAAAAACAATAGTTATCGACGGAGATGGGTCTGTTTTGATGAATATGGGTTCTTTATCCACGATTGGATATACAAAACCTAAAAATATGCTTTTAATCATTATCGATAATTGCGCATATGGCTCTACGGGTAATCAATCAACGCAATGTATAAGCACAGATTTGGAAATGGTAGCTAAAGGTTGCAAAATTGATGCTAAAACACTTGTAAAAGAGAAAGAAATAAGAAAAATGTTTTCTGAGCTAATGAATGAAAAAGAAACAAAAGCATTAGTTATAAAAACTCGTCCACACAATGAAAAAGTTAAAAATATTGAATTAGAGCCTGTAGTTATTAAAGAAAGATTTATGGGCGCTGTTGCAAATAAATAATGTTTTTATTATATTTATTATATTTATTATATTTTATTTTTTAATTTGCTCTTAGATTATTTTAGTTATTTTTGGATTAGTTCTATTTTTCAAAGTAATTTTTGAATAACATTAAATTTTTAAGACCATAATCTTGATTAATTGGATATCCAATAACAGAAAAATCTTTGTCTTTATTGTTATATTTGTCTATCAAACTATTATTTTTAGAGTGGCTAGCCTTATTAAATACATTATCTATGTTTAAAAGGTAATTTTCCCAATCCCCTGCATAATTTTCTCGCCTTTTTAGGTAATTCCCCATAGAATCTACCAATTCATTGGTGATATTTTCCATGAAGGGAATATAAACTGCGGTTCTTTTATCATATAATGTTTTATATTCGGCATTTGACTTTTTACATCCATAAACATAGTATTTTATAGAATTATTTACAATTTCCTCAATATTTTCATTACATACTAATAAATTCTCAATTCCTTCTGTACCTATCCAAACCTTATTAGTATCCATCTTCTTTTTAGCTTCGTTCAATAAAGATAATACGGATGATTTTGAGTTATCTTTTTCATATTTGTCCATATACTTTTTATTCCCATACACAAAGCAAATATGGAAATCATAACTACTGTAGAGATTTAATAAATCCATTGAATTTTCTCTTCTACATTGTATAGTAAGTTGAGAATTTTTATTTAACTGTTCTAGTATGCTTTCATCCGTTAATTGTATTTCTTCAGCATCAATGACGTGTATGTCAAAATTTTTAGTAATTAACTTGTTTAACTTAATTAATTTATCCATGTCATAATCAAATTTGCTTAATTTTGTTGCAATTCCTATCAAAATACCCCTCGTTAAACTAATAAATTAAATACTTAGTAAAAAATAAAATATAAAAATAAATGTAATAAAATAATAATTCTAAAATTTAAAAATAAAACTTAATTTTAAAGTTAATAAGTATTAATTAAGAGTTATTCTGCATTTAAATCTACGTCGATAGCTTGGTCAGGACATTGTAAAACGCATAAGTTACAATGTGTACATTCATTTGGATTTACAGGTTTTGGAGGATAAATACCTTTTTTATTTAATTGCTTTGATTTTTCATATACATCTTTTGGACATACTTGGATACAAATATCGCAACCTTTACAGTATTCTTCGTTTATTGTAATCTTCATAATTTCACCATATGCGTTATTAATTAATGTTATCTAAATACTATGTTAAGAAAATACTATTTTAAGAATAATACTTCGTTAAAATTTTTTCTTTTTGGATGATTTCCACATTTTAGGATATACATTTTTATCCATAATTACTCTTTCTATATCTATGACCATTTCTTCGTCAGACTTTAAAATCGTTTTGGTATTTGCAAGAGTTTTACCAATAGCTACAGCTTCACCCTTTAATGTTTCAATCAATACCAATTCTTCTGGACCGATACCTTTTTCGATTTTAGTGATACCATTTGCATATAAGTCTGCACCGTGGCATATTGCATTTACTGCACTATCCTTAATTACAACTTTTGGCATATGTTGCAAACCATATTCAACAGGTTTTATGATTTCACGGATATATTGTTCGTCCCCAGTTTCTTTCCAATAGATATGTTCATCTACAAGATCTTGCAAATAAATTGCTTCTTCTTCAAAGAATGGACCACTTTTAACTCTCCTCAATTCCTGCATGTGTGCTGAGACACCTAAAGCCTCACCAAAATCATCAACTAATTTTCTTAAGTAAGTTCCTGATTGACATCTTACCCAGAACAGCACCGAATTCAATTCGTCATTTATTTCTATAAGTTTTAACTCATAAATTTTTCTTACTCTTAACTTTCTTGCTACAGAAGCTTTTAAGGGAGGTCTTTGGTACATCTTTCCGATGAAATTATCAAAAAGCTCCAATATTTCTTTTTCGCCAATTTTTGATTCTTTCATATCCCTATGTAATCTCATAATACATACATATTCTTTAGGAGGGATGTGCCAGTACGGTACGCACTTTGTTGAATTACCGAGTGCAATAGGCAATGCACCTGTTACTTTTGGATCAAGTGTACCCCCGTGTCCAGCTTTTGAAACTCTTAAAATATCCCTTACCCATGCAGAAACTTCGTGAGACGTTGGACCCGATGGTTTATCGATTATCACGATTCCCGTTTCCAGTAAGGATTTTATATCACGATTATATGGATTAGTCCCAAACTCATAGTTTGTTTTTGACTCTTCCTTAACTAACATTTCTCTTTCCATACTCATAATTCACCAAATAAAAAATAAATGATACTAATTTAACTTAATTGACTAATATAAATATATAATATATGTACATAGTCATTTAAAGTATATAAATTTATAAAATCAGAATACTTTTTTCAATAATGTTATTATCAAAAGGTTTATATAATTTTATAACATAGTTCATTATGTTCAGAAATAATTGAACTATGGTGTTACTATGCATTGTGATAATGAAAAAGAAGAAGTTAAAAAAACAATTATGGAACTATTTAATGAAATCGCAAGGCTTACAAATTTACCAAAATCGATGGGAGAGGTCTATTCTGCCATATACTTATCTGAAAAGCCGTTATGTATGGATGACATTATACAAACCCTTAAGATAAGCAAAGGTAATGCAAGCACTATGATAAGGCGACTTGAAGAAATAAAGGCAATAAAAAAAGTTTGGGTAGAAGGAGATCGTAAAAACTACTACAAGATTAGCGGAGTTATTCCACTTATGGATTTAGTATTTAAAAGACACGAAGCTGTATCCAATGCTTATTATAAATTAAATTCCTTGATGGATAAAGATATTGACCTAGAAACTAAAGAATTTACGGAAAAAAAACTTTATGGAGTAATTATTCTTAAAGAAATTTCCGAAAAAGTTATGGAAACTCTCAGAGAGTATGAAAATATTGATTATGAAGAATTACACAAAAAATTAATCGAAAATTCTAAAAAAAAGAAAGAAGAAATAGTAAAATGAAATAAAATTTTATTAGCAACTAATAAACTAAAAATAATCAATAATATGAACTATTATCAATTATCAAGTTTGTGATACGATGATTGAAGAAATACTTAAAAAAATAGCAGGATTTTCCGAAAAAAGACCGTTATTAGTGGTAATTACCATATTAATTATGACAATCGTCATGGGTTCTATTGCATCCAATATTCGGATGGAAACTGCATTTGAAAAGATGCTACCACAAGATGACGAAGCAATCAAAACACTCTATGAAGTTAGAGACAATTTTGGTGGAACTGATATAGTAACCACAGCTATTAAAATAGTCCCTTCGGAAAGTTCTGAAAAAGTTACAGATATTCGAGACCCGCGGGTCCTAGAGCTTATAGATTTTTTAGAACGGGATATAAGTAGTGTAGAGTACGTCACATCGGTATCTTCACCGACTGACGTATTTAAAGAAAAAAATAATGGCATAATACCCAATGATATCGATACGGTGAACCATATTTATAATCAAATACCTGAAGAATCTCAGGGGAAAATATTCAATAATGATTATACAATGGCCACACTATATATTACGTCAGATTCAGGTTCTGATTCAATCAAAAATACTCAACTAATTACTGAAATAGAAAATAGGGTTAAAGAAGCTCCGATACCTCCCGGAACTAAGGTAATATTAACGGGAACTCCATCTTTGAGAGTCTTAGTTTCAAGACTTATGAATGAAAGTCAATATATAACAACTGTTGTTGGTTTATTGGGCGTATTTCTAGTACTTTTATTCTACTTTAGAAATTTCTTATCCTCAATGATGCCATTAGCACCCGTAATATTAGCAGTTATTTGGACTGGAGGTTCTATGACATTATTAGACATACCCTTGGACTTCGCTACCACGGCTATTGCTTCATTGCTTTTAGGTCTGGGTATTGACTATGGAATTCACCTTATGCACCGTTACCATGAAGAGCGAAAAAAAGGAGAATCGATTGAAGAAGCCCTTGAAACAGCTGTTATAAATACCGGTACGGCAGTTTTGGCAACTACTGCTACTACAACGGTTGGTTTTGGTGCTTTAATACTTGCTCCGTTACCTACAATGCAAAACTTGGGTAAAAGTTGTTCTTTGGGTATAATATACTGTATGCTAGCGGTTATAATCCTATTGCCATCATTAATTGTGTTGAATGATAAATATATAGAACCGTTCAATAAAAAGCTTATATCAAAAATTAAGTTCTTAAAACGTGAATAATTAATTTATAATCCCAATTTGTGGATAAATACTTTAATAAATTTAAGAAAATAATTAAAATTGCATAAAATCAATTAAATTGAATGATTAAAAATTAAATCGGTGAAATCATGAACAGAATTCTAAAAATGGTTTCAATTATTGGATTAATACTATTGGTTATAAATTCTTGCTCTGCTTTAGCAATAGAAGAACCAGAAACTACCCCGAAAGTAATTCATCCGGGTGATGATGTAGATATATGGTTCAAATTAAACAATAACGAATTGTTAGGCGATAATGAAAGAGTAGAAGATGTTTACGTAGAAATAAATCCATCTTATCCTTTTGAATTAATACAGGTTAATCCTTCAAAAGGTAAAGTAACATATAATTACTTGGAAGATGGTGTTTCGAAAGATATGCACTTTAAATTTCACGTAGATGATGATGCAAGGTCTAACGAGTATAAAATAGATGTAAATGTAAAATATTATGTAGTAAGATATGAAGATGGCGACGAAGAATATAGATATTCAAGAAGCGTTTCAAGAAGCTTCTATGTCACAGTCTATGGAGATGCCAACTTTGAATTAAGCTCTGAAGGAGATGTACTTACACCATCTAAAACCGAAAAAATACCGATAACTATACAAAATAAAGGCACTGGTTCAGCAAAGCAAGTTACTTTTTCAGTAGGCAATACAGAATTTGTAAATCCTGTAGAAACGACCAAATTTTACATAGGCGGTATGGCAGCATCGGAAAGTACTAAAACATATATTTCGCTACATACTGATGAAAAAGCTACAGAAGGTTCTTATTCGGTGCCCGTAACCATAACTTGGATTGACCAAGAAGGTTTGGAAAAACAAGATACAATAAACTTAGGTTTGATTGTAAAAGGGGATTTAATGATTGGAATTTCCAATATAATCACAGAACCTAAGGAAATAAAACCTAAAGACACTTACGTTCGAATAGATGCTAGTGTTTCAAATAATGGACATGGTGAAGCAAAAGACATTAACTTAGAATTAATAGCCAATTACCCATTTAGGGACAGTTGGAGTAGTTCTAACATAAAAAACATTGGAACATTAACTTCAGGGGCTTCTAAATCTGTTACATTCTATATTGATGTAGATAAAGATGCAAAAGCTAGACATTACGAAATACCTATTAATGTGTCTTATTTAGACATATTTAACAAAAGACATTACGAAGTTGAATATATAGACATCTATGTAAAACCTAAACCAATATTAGAACTAGAATCTGATGAAATAACCATTGAAAATAAAAAAGGAAATCAAGTATTGTTAAAAATAAAAAACGTAGGTAATGAAAAAGCGGAAAATGTAAAAATTACCGCAGTTAAAAACACGGCTCAACCATTTGATTACCCCACAAAAACTGATTCCGTAGGTACATTGGATATTAATGATTCAGGAGAAGGTTTATTGATAATAGATGTAGATAATGGCGTTGAAAAACAGTACATTATAAATTTAGAAGTTAGGGCAGTAGGAGATTCGGATATTGGCGATAAACAAGTATATATTTCGAATATACCCTTAAAAATTAATGTAATTAACGGACATTCCGAACTTAAATTTATTGGCACAATAGCTTTAATTCTAATAGTTTTAGGCTCAGGATATTATTTACTGCAAAAAAGAAAAAAGAAAAAAGATGATGAAAAATAAAAATAAATATTTTAATATATCCTTTTATTTTTTAAATATTTTAGAATTTTAGAATTTTAGACTATTGAACCAATTATATAGCTTAAAAGTACTAAATTCATAGTCAATTTAATATTTTTTGAAATTTTTTTGGCATCGACATCTTTTTTACCAAATTTGGACTTTATTATTGGATATATTGCCAATACAAATAATAAATCACAAACTAATATCCCAATTAAATAATATATACCAAATATTCCAATTAAATAAGGTATAGGACTTACTAAAATTGCCAAAATTAATAATAATGTAGCCAATTTTAAAGACAAAGACTTATTCTTGATAGGAAGTGACATTACACCCTCCAATTCATCTCCTTTAATATCCTCATAATCCTTAATAATCTCTCTAGACCAAATTGCTAACATAGCACTTACAAACAAAATACTTATATCATAAATATTGTTTACTGCAATTCCGCCAAATAAAAATACTGAGCCTGTAAGATAACCTACCAATATATTTCCAACTATTTTGTTCTTTTTATATTTTTTTGCATACATAAAGAGTATAAATGCGTTAAATATTGCTAAAATAGTGCAATAAATATTAAAAAAGGATAATATTAGCCCCAATACAACAATGCCTACGGAAAATATTTTAGCAGATTTTAAACTAATCCTGCCAGAAGGAATAGGACGTTCTGGTTTGTTTACTTTATCAATTTCTAAGTCGTAAATATCATTAATAGCGTTTCCATAGCCACAAATTAAAAATACAACCAAAAATATTATGATTAATTCGGTCAGGTAGGTAAATTGAAAGTTCGAAGCTATTAAAGCACTTATTAAAGCACCAACTGATGCAGATATACAGTTTTTAGCCCGTAATAGCTCAAAATATGCCAAAATATTCATAAAAGCACCATAATAATATATTTTTTAATTTAAAAATTTAATCCTTATTTTTTATATTTTTATATTTTTTTATAATTGTATTACTACACCATACTATTTATAATATATATTTACTCAATATTATAAAATAAGTTATTTAATAAACCTAAAAATTAAATTGATTAAAATATATTAAGTTAAAACAAATATTTTATATCGAAATAATATCAAACTGATTTAAAGCGTGATACTGTGATAAAATTTGGAACTGCAGGAATCCCAATAGGTGCCACTACCACGGAAAATTCTTTTGAATACTTAAAAAAACTAAATTTAGATGCTATGGAACTAGAATTTGTTAGAAGTGTGCATTTAAAAGTTGAAAAAGCTAAATACTTGAGTAAATTAACAGAAGACATTTCATTGAGTGCTCACGCCCCGTATTATATAAATTTAAACGCTAAAGAAGAAGAAAAAGTAAATTCAAGTATTGTAAGAATTTTAAAAAGTTGTGAAGTAATGGATGTATTTGCAAAAAATATCACTTCAAAAAATAAAAAGATGGATTCTAAAATTGGAATAGTTTATCATCCAGGATTTTATTTAAAACAAGACAAAAACGAAGTTTACCAAAAAATTAAAGAAAATACCAAAAGAATAATTGAATTAAAAAATAAAATGGACTACGATGTGATATTAAGACCCGAAACTACAGGTAAGATTACACAGTTTGGTACCGTTGAGGAGCTAGTTAACTTATCAAATGAATTGGGCAATGAAAATATACTACCTTGCATTGACTTTTCGCATATATATGCCCGTAGCTTAGGGAAAATAAACAATTACGATGAATTTTATAAAATTATTGAGTATTTGGATGCAAATATTGGAAAAAAATGTATAAAAAATATGCATATGCACGTTTCGGGTATTGACTTTGGAAATTCTGGGGAAAAAAAACACTACCCCCTAGATAATTCATCCTCAAAGTTTAATTATAAAGACTTAATAAAGGTTTTGAAGGATTTTGAAGTTTCTGGAACTATAATTTGTGAAAGTCCTTGTTTAGAACATGACGCTTTAATTTTAAAAAATTATTATGAAAATTTATAAATGTTATAAAACTTATAAAAGTTATAATAATGTATTATTTAAAAAAGTAACTTAATTTTTAAATTATTCTTCCTTAATTGGCTTTATTAATACTCTTTTTAAGGAATTTCCAAGAGGACATTTTACTTTAGTGTTTAAAACACTTAATATTTTATATTTTCCGCTTTCAATTTGTGGCTTGCAATATAAGTAATTTTCACACAATACATTATCACAAGATACATCCTTATGGGAAATCGTTAAACCTTCCAATGCTTTTTTTGATTCTATATTAATGTTTAATTCAGAAGGTATTACTTCAACTACTTTTACACCCTCGGAATGAATACTACAAGGATGCGTTGTAGCCCTAACTTCCGTTATTTTATATTTAACTCCTTTTTCCAAATTTCCATGACACATTTTTTTAAACTTACATTCGTCACACTCTGCCACGGGGCCCATGTATACAAATTCATTGTCTGTTACTGCTAATTTGTTTCCTATTAATGTTATTTTGGTCATATTGTCACCGATAATAATAAATTTATTTATATTTTATTTTTTATAGTATATATTATAATTATCTAATATTTTATAATATTAAATATTATATTACTATTGTTTAAGTAATATATTAATTTTAATTTTGTCGACTTTATTTTGTTGATATTACATATGTTAAAATATTTCATAATAAATATCATAAAAGATAATATATTTGCCAATAGTATTTTAAATAAGCACTATTGATTTCAATTCAAATTAATTTAAAATGGCAATTGATTTAAATCATCAACATAATATACAATTTATTAGAAAATAATGATTATATATTAATGATTGGCTAAAAAATGGTTACAACAAAGGTGTAATAAAATGTGTGGTATAATTGGATACATCGGGTTTAGAAATGCTTCGGAAATACTATTAGAAGGTCTAAAAAGACTAGAGTATAGAGGATATGATAGTTGCGGTATTGGAATTATAAACCTCGTAGATTCTAACAATATTTTAGTTAAAAAAAATATAGGTAAAGTTAAAGAAGTTTCAGAATCGGAAAATTTTGAAGAATTCTGCTCAAATACTGGTATAGGCCATAGTAGGTGGGCAACTCATGGTGGGATTACTAAAGAAAATTCACACCCCCATACGGACTGTAAAAATGAAATTTGTGTTGTTCACAATGGAATTATATCAAATTATAAAGATTTAAAGTCCAAACTAATAAAAAAAGACCATATTTTTAAATCTGAAACTGATACGGAAGTTATACCTCACCTAATAGAAGAAGAATTAAATGAATTAAAAGAATTGATAAAATTAAAAAAAGATACGCCGAATTATAATTATTCAAAAGAAGAATACATTGATTGCGTAAAAAAAGCATTTGCGAAAATTGAAGGAACCTATGCAGTTGTTATAATCAATAAAAACTTCCCTGACACTTTGATTGGACTCAGAAACGAAAGCCCTATGGTTGTTGGATTTGGAAAGGATAATTTAGAATACTTTATTGGTAGCGATGTTTCAGCATTTTTAAAGTATACAAACAAAGCACTACCTTTAGAAGACGGGGACATGATAATCATTGATAAAATTAATGAAAATAAGGAAAATAATAAAGAACATAATTCATACAACTTTGAAGTCTTTAATTTAAAAAATAATTGCTTAAAAGTAGATATTTCAAAAAATATATTAAATTTAGACTGGGATATTGAAAATGCTGAGAAAAAAGGCTACGAACATTTTATGTTAAAAGAAATAATGGAAGAGCCAGAAATCATTAAAAATTCTATGAAAATATCTCAAGAAGAAATTCAAAAACTTGCAAATTTAATAGATGATTGTGATAAAATATACATCATAGCAATGGGTACATCACTACATGCGGGAATGATTGCAGAATATTGGTTCTCAAAGTTAGGGAAACTTGTAATTCCTTGTGATTCATCCGAATTTTTAATAAAAGGTATTATAGATGAAAAAACTTTAGTTGTAGGAATCACCCAAAGTGGTGAAACGTATGATACCATCAAAGCGATTAAATACGCTAAGAGTAAAGGTGCTAAAACTGCTTCATTAGTTAATGTTATAGGAAGTACTGCAACAAGAGAATCTGATGTAACAATTATGATAGGTTCAGGCTTGGAAATATCCGTATGTGCCACCAAAACGTTTATGTCTCAATTAGTAATTCTTTACAGATTATTTATCGAATATGGTAAACTAACGAATAAAGATATGAGCGTATACGAGCAAGAATTAAAGAAAATACCAGAATACATCTCAAAAACCATAGCCCATAAAGAGGTAATAAAAAGAATTTCTGAAAATTTAACTGCTTCAAATTATTTATTTATTTCTAAAGGGATTAACTTAGCAAATGCTTACGAAGGGGCGTTGAAATTTAAAGAAATAACCTATTTACACGCAGAAGGTATGAGTAGTGGATTTTTGAAACACGGTACAATATCATTAATAGATGAAAATATGGATACTTTGGCATTGATTCCACCTACGAAATCACCGTTGTTAAATTCGGTACTTGCAAATGTAGAGGAAATAAAAGCCCGTGGTGGTAAAGTAATAGCAGTAGGTCCTGAAAAAGTAGATATAGAAGCGGATACGTTGATTGAAGTTCCAGATTTAATTGAAGAAGTAAGTCCTTTCGTGTATGCGCCTGCCTGCCAATTGTTAGCATATTATAAAGCCTTAGCAATGGGTAGAGATGTTGACAAACCACGTGGTCTTGCAAAAAGTGTAACTGTGGAATAATATATGGAATTTACACATAATAAACATAATCCGATATTAAATTTAATATTTAATATTTTTACTATCTAATTTAGTCTATTAATTAATAATGACCGTAACCTTTATATACTTAATAATTTACTTTATTATTATATTTAATATATCCATGGGGGTATGGTGTAGTCTGGTCTATCATCGGGGACTCCAAGTGCCTATACGGGCTTGGACCGAAACCCGATGCAGGAGATATCCCTGGACCTGGGTTCAAATCCCAGTACTCCCACTTTTTTTACAAAATTTGTTTATTAACTAATGTTTTCTTTTGATAGATTAATATGGTATCGAATAATTAATTATATATATTGTCATATGTCATAAATATATACAGAGTTATGTAAACTATCTACAATAAATATAAATAATATTGAAATAAATGTTTTATATATACTATAAAGTATTTTATAAAAAATACTATGAGGCATAGATGATTACTCCAACAAACGGGTGATGAGCATGTTAATGAAAAAGTTAAAATCAACAAAAGGGCAAATTTCAATGGAAGTAGGTATTTTAATTGCTGCGGCAGTTGCTGTAGCAGCAGTTGCAGGATACTTCTACTTAACAAACGTAAAGAACGTATCTGGCGATGTTGGTAACACTGCTAGTGGCGTTATAGATGAATTTACAGACGCTGCTAATAATGCAGGTGCCAACAATACCACTGCATAAATAATAAATAATATTTTAAATTTTTTTATTTTATTCCATGGTTGTGAAATTATGAGAATTATCGGATTAACTGATTTGCATAATCGTATTATAAACTTTTCAAAAATTTTAAAGTTAAAACCCGACTTAATATTAATTTCTGGAGACATAGTTAAAACTAACGATTATAGAATTTTAAATGTATTGAAAGAAGTAAGTAAAAAAAGTCCCATATTTACGATTTGTGGTAATTGGGATTGTCAATTATCTTCCAAACTTATGACAGACTATGGAATAAATATTGATGGAAGGTTAGTTAATTTTAAGGGTGTAAATGTTGTTGGATTAGGTGGTAGCACATATACGCCATTTAATACGCCCAATGAATACTCAGAAGAACAAATATACTCTAATTTTTTAAATACATTGCATAATAGTAAACTTAACAATTTAAAAATGAATAATTTTGAAAATTTAAAAAGGAATTTCATATTGCTTTCGCATATGCCTCCAAAATATACGATGGCTGATTTAACAGAAGTTGGTTATCTTGGTAGTTCCAGTATACGAAAAATTATTGAGGAATATCAACCATTCCTATGTGCTTGTGGACATATCCATCAGAATAAAGTTATTGATAAAATAGGGAATACATTGATAGTTAATCCTTCGTATAATGGCTTTTATATATACGATACAATTTCAAAAGATTTAGAATTGTATGATTTATATTAATTTGGCAAAAATTTATTATTTTCTTTTTTTAATTTAATTTTTACCTATTTTTAATCCAGTTTTTTAGAGTTTTTTTAGAGTTTTTAAATTATTTGACTAAATTGAATAGATATAAAAAATAGTAACCCCTATATTAATATCGTAAAGTATTTAGTGGTGTTTTCATGGAATATTTATCAAATATGCAAAAAGCAATCGACGAAATCTTAAAACATAAAAACGACAATATTATTGTTTATACGCACATTGATACCGATGGGCTTAATTCACGCGTTGTATTGGAAGAAACATTATCCCGACAGGGTATTTTTCCAGAATATAGATTTTTAAGGCAAATTGATTATGGAACCATAGGAGATATTCCTTTTGGCGATTATGATTTAGTTATATTTGCAGATTTAGGAAGTGGTCAAATCGATATGATTGATACACAAATAAAATCTATGAATATAAAACCTCCGAAAATAGTGATTTTTGACCATCACATTTGTCAATTTACAAAAATGCCAGAATATATAACGAACGTTAACCCCTCACAGGATGGATTAAACGGTAGTATAGAACTTTGTGGTGCGGGCGTTTGTTATTTATTTGCGCGTGAATTAGACGATAATAATAAAGATTTATCCAAATATGCACTACTTGGCGCCATAGGTGACGTACAAAATTTAAACGGTAAATTAGAAGGATTAAATAGAAAAATAATATTAAAGGATGCTTTAGAGTTGAATTTAGTATCTAGTTCACCCGATTTACAATTCTATGGAAAACACACACGACCACTATTTACTTCAATAAAATATTTTACAGACGTAAGAACTGATTTAACAGATAATGACTCTAGGATTATAAATTTTATAAACCATGTTAATAAAAAATATGATTCAGAAATAACAAATACGAATTACATTTATCAATTGACAGAATCGCAAAAGAGAGCCGTTGGTTCTGAATTTTTTAAAAAATGCGTAAGGTATGTACCAAAAGAATGGATATCATATCTTCCAAAGGTAATATTTGGAGAAAGTTACGAACTTTTAAATCATGAATCAGGTACTAGCTTTAGAAGTTTAGAAGAATATTCGACATGTATAAATGCCTGCTCTCGGTATAACGAATATGAAGTACCCCTTGAAATATTAAAAGGCAATATGAGTTACGAATCTAAAATGCTTAAAATGTTAAGAAAGCACAAAAGAAATCTTGCAAAATCAATGGATACTATTAAAAATAACGTAGAAGTAGTTCAAAAAGATAAATTCCAGTATTTTGAGGTATCAAATAATGAAATACAAGGTAATATCGTAGGTATCATTGCTGGTATGTCATATTCTATAGAAAAAGTGGATTGGAAAAAGCCAATTTTCGCAATATCTGAACTTGATGAAGGTTATAAGATATCTGCAAGATGTCCTAAGCTATTATCCTTTGCTGAAGATATTAATTTAGCAAAAGCAATAAATTATGCCTCTGAAAAAGTAGGCGGTACTGGAGGAGGTCACAAATTTGCTTGTGGGGCATATATACCAGATAAAAAAGATTTTGTGAAATATTTGGTTGAAAAAGTATAAATTATGGAAATATTATTAAATAAACTAAATAAACTAAATAAATTAAATAAATTAAATAGAATTAGATAAAATTAGATATATTATGAGACTAGTATATCAGTATATAATTAAACAATAAAAATATATATTTAAAAATTCATTCTATTTTAATTAAAATATTTTATTTGTATTTTTAATTAAATTATCAATTTTATAGATATTAATGTATAAATTAAAAGGGATATTATGAACAAAAGATTTGGTAGTGTATTAAATATATCCAGAAAAGTTTCTGAAACGCGCGGTTCTTCAAGAAAATGGGAAAAAGAAGATAAAAAATCAGCGGATGAAAAAGGAGAATATAAAAAGAATAATAAATTTGAAAAAAATAATAAATCAAAGCCGAAAAGCAATCTTTTTGATTTGGAAGATTATGTTGATAAATCCAAAAAGAGCGACAATCCAAAAAATAAAGGTAAAACATCCCCTAAATTTAAAGGTAAAAATCCGAATAAAAATGGGGATGCTAAAAATAATAAAAATAATAAGAATATTAAAAAAGATGGTAAAAATAAAAGCTATATTGATAATAGTAATATTGAACCAAGAGAATCGTTACAAAAGAAGTTAAATTTAAAAACTAATTTAGAAAGTTGGTACCCTGAATTTTACTACAAACAAGATGCAAAATTCGCGTCACCTCATGAATTAAATATACTATCTAAGCTCACCAACATAGATTTTAAGGACAATGTAGTCATATTGGAACGATTAAGTGGTATGGACTATAGAAAAAGAGTAATCTATGGTAAAAAACAGCTTGGAATTTTAGAATATGATTTAAAAGAATTAATCTGGCAATTTGTACCTAATCCAGAGTATTATATGTATCTCAACAAGTACAATATAGAATTAAAGCCAAGTAAAATGAGATTGAAAGGAAAATGGATAAAAGAAGAATACTTAGTGGAAGAGAAAGATAATTTAAAAGCCTATAACACCATTGTAAATGCTCCTGAAAATGATTTGGACTCACAAGTCAAAGATGTGGGCATAAAAATGGGTAATTTTGCAGGTCACGGTGTTAAATCAGGCGATAGGATAAAATTAAAAGATTTATCAAAAATATCTGATTTTGAAGAAGAAAAATTAAGTGAATATCTTGAAAAACGTTCAAAATATGTTGAAATATTGAAAAATAATTCATTGAAAATATTAAAACATATGATTGAAAAATATAAGAAAAAAGGATATGTCATAAATGCCTCATTCAGTGGTGGAAAAGATAGTTCGGTATCTACACTATTGGCTAAAGAAGTAATGCCCGATATCGAAGTAATTTCAATAGATACCGGTTTAGAATACCCTGAAACTATAGAATATATTAAAAAATTCTCAAAAAAATATGATTTAAATATGGACATAATCGATGGAGATAATTTCTGGGAGGACATATTAAGAAATGGGGTACCTACCAAAGATAATCGTTGGTGCAATAGCTCTTGTAAGTTAAATCCATTGAGAAGTTACTTAAAAAAGAAGTATCCGGGTAAAAAAATATTGACAATAGATGGGTCTAGACAGTTTGAAAGTTTTACTCGTTCAAATCTAGATTATGAGAGAAATAGTAGCTTTATAGACTTCCAAACTACTGCATTCCCAATTTTAGACTGGAATGCTTTAGATATTTGGACATACATCTATAAAAATGACATACCGTACAACCCACTTTATGATGAAGGATTCGAGAGAATTGGTTGTTACTTATGCCCTTCAGCATTAAACAGCGAGTTTAATAGGGTTAAAGAATTACATCCTGATTACTATAAACGTTGGAGCAAATATTTGTCCAAAAGATATAGTAAAGATGAAATAGACCGTGGATTTTGGAGATGGGATGAATTACCACCCAAAATGAAAGAATTAAAAAAAGAAATGGATAATTAAATCAAATAATTAATCAAATAAATATTCCAATATCTTAAGTTTTTACTTTTTTATTTTTTTACTTTTTATTTTTTACTTCATTATTTAATTTTATAAGATTGTAATTTTACAAAATTTCAATATTTTAAACTGGTATTGTAGCTTTTAATAAGCTGTTTGTTACCATTTCAGTTACTACTGCCACTATAGAAGATATCCAAACCATAGTACTAAAGTGAAGTAGTGAAACTTGATAATGTCCACCATCCATTAATTTTATAAGATAAGACGAACATAACGCGTATATTATTAAAGTTCCATACATCATATAGGAAATAAATCCAAAGTCCGAAGGTGCTACTACGTGTACCATACTTAGCATTGTATCTGGAATATCTAAGCTAGAGTATAATCCATTAACCATTGAAGCAACCCCATAAGATGCAAACAAAGTTAACGCCATACCGCCTGAAAGACCATACATAACTCCTGCAAACTGATTTACATTCTGATATTTAGAACGTCTTAATCTTAAAATTTTACGGAAGTTTTTACCTATGATATGGGATGCCTGACCTGAGTTACCACCTAAGTAAGTACATCTCTCGTACATCTCAGAAAAGAGCTGTATCAAGTAACTACAAGTATCGTGCCCAAAGTATTTCCATGATTTTTGACCGTTTATTCTTATGGACAGTCTTCTATGCAATGCAACTAGGTCCTTAGTAAGTGGCCCAAAGTCATTAGTACATAAGTAACCTAAAGATTCTAGAGTACCTCCACCTTTTGCACTTACTGAATCTCCCAAAGATCTTAAAAAGTCAGGGAAGTTGTTTTCCTTACGAATAACCAGCGATTCTTCACGTTGTGCCATGTAACCGCCCAACATTAACGGAGTCATAGCTATTGAAAATATTAATTCATAAGGTATGTTTAATAGCTGAGGTGCCTCATAAATATATTTTCCCCAGAACAGTGCGATTGAAGCGAATATTGTTAAACCTACTGAAGTTATGAGCCATTTTCTTAATTTTCTATCTATGGCAGTCGGCTTTTCGCCAGTATGCCACAATCTATCGTAAGGTAATTTATTTTTTATGCTATATATTAAAATTACTTCAATTATCATAAATATAAAAATTGCAACAGTAACCATTGTTACAAAATCATAAGGTAACAAAAACGGTGCAATAATTGCAAATGTTACAAAGAACGATACTGAGGTTATAGCGCTTACATACATCTCTTTAAAGTTATCTAATGAGTACAAAGCCCTTTCATAAAACCCTGCATATTCGTCCATTACGATATCTTGCTCTCCTGCTAAAAATTCTTTTAACTCCTGACCGCTATCTATAGAATAAGCCATTCTGTCTAAAAAATCACCAAATTGGCTACTTGGAGTCCTATTTGCTAAAAATCTACAAGATTCTGCCAATGATTGATTCCATCGTTTAACTAACACGTATATCTTACGTGATTCCTCTGCAAGTTGACCCAATTCTTCTTTTTCTACAGACAGTAATTCTAAGAGTGCTTTATTATCTAAATCAGTTATGGACAATACTCCAAATTTAGTAATATACACATGCAATCTTTCATTTATTTTTTGCTTCTGGGAATCTAGTTCAATGTAGGGATATCCTAAAGCCCCGCCCAAAAGAAGTAGGGGTAATGCTAAAACCAAAAGCCTTGTAATTCCCTCAAAATATACGAAGCCCAAAACTACCATAAATAATGAGGCCACTACTGCAGGAAGTACAAATTTTAAGAAATAATCCTTTGGCTTTAATCCTACTCTTGGTAGTATATCTAAAATCATTTAACCACCTTATATTGGGAAAGGTAATCCCTCCAATCCATTTTCATAAAATTTCCAAATTATATCTAATACATCGTGATAATCGTAAATTTCTCTTGCAATCATCTCTTCAAGAATTCTAACCCTAAGGTTTAATTCATCATAAATTTCTCTTGGGTCTTCATAACCAGCCACAGTTGCAATTTTATCCTCTAAAATGTAACTGTTGTTTAAACCGGTAAAGTTATGAATATCTTTTTGAGGGTCCCATTCGAAAACACCTCTTGTGATAACACCGTCAACTTCCTTATAGTACCCTTCTATCTCTTCAACAGCTACTACACGCCTTAAAAATCTACCTCGTGTATAAACAGCTAACTGGAATAATGCGATATTCAAGTTATCCATGAATGTTTGAGGAATATTAATAGGGTCCCCAGTAAGCCTTTGAATCATTTTCCTTACGTTCGCAGCGTGGAATGTAGAAAGTACAGGGTGACCTGTCTGCATAGCTTGGAAAGCAACTGCCCCTTCTACGGACCTAATTTCACCTACAATGATGTAATTTGGTCTTGATCTTAGTGCAGCTCTTAACAAGTCAAATAAAGTAACCCTACTTTCTTCAGGGCCTCTTTCTCTTGTAAGTAACTGCTGCCATACTGGGTTAGGGGGTTTAACCTCTGCAGTATCCTCGCAGGAAAATACCTTAGATTTAGGCTTTATAAATGGCATTATGGCATTTAATGTCGTAGTTTTACCAGAAGCTGTCTCACCACATACGAAAATACTCATACCATATTCAAGACATAACCACAAATAAGCTGCAATCTCTGGAGACATAGTACCCCAGCTGATAATTTGGGTTATACTTGTAGGAGTATCGGAGAATTTCCTTATTGTAAAAGAAGGACCTTTTAAAGAAACGTCATTAGAGTATAGGATGTTAATCCTTGAACCATCAGGCATTGAACCATCTACAATTGGCGTAGCATCAGATACTGGCCTACCCATCCTTTCACATAAGTTCTTTAAGTAATTTGACATGTCTCCATCGTCTTCCCATACGATGTTCGTAGGTAACATATCGAAAGTTTTGTGGACAAGTTGCGTATTCTTTGGACCGATAACGTGAATATCCTCAATTGTAGGGTCTCTTTTAATAGGTTCTAAGTTACCAATACCAATTAAATCACGTCTTAAAAGGTAAACAAACTTATCCCTTTGAACTTTTGTTATTGCAATCGAATTTGAATTTTTTAATTTATCCACTAATCCAAATTTAGATTTTTTATTAGGATTATTTGCATTTTTATCAACTTTTGTTACAGTATCAAAAATGTCAATTAAAACTTTTGAAAATTCATCATCACTTTCAGGAATTTCACTATAAGGTGCATATTCTAAAATTTTATCCAAAATTTCAAAATATTTTGCCCTTTCTGTAGCAGTATCCAATTTAGGTTCTATTGCAATATATCTTGTTCTTTGATTAGGTGAGCCATAAACATGGATGAATAAGGGGTCACCAATTGGATAAATAACATTTGGATACTTAATACCTTTTAAATCGCCCAAACCTCCAATATCGGTAATATAATCTGGGACTTTCATGTATGTTTTCTTAAATCTATCAACGTATCTTTTTAAATGGGGGTTTTTCTTTTGTGCAGTGTTAAAATCATCAGCCATTATCTCACCTACTTATTATGCCACTGAGGATATCTCTACTGCAATTCCAAGTCCTGGGTCAACTCTAAATACCATTACTTTTTGGAATGGTCCTGCAGCCATGTTATATTTTACTATTTTGGCAGAATTTTTAAGATTGCCACCGAAAGAGAATGTTTCAGTTTTTATAACCATTGTAGCAGCAGTTCTCAACATTGTCACTACTTGGTCGGAAAGTTCTTTTGGATTTATTGTATATACAATAATCTTATTCATTGACGCTATCCTCTTTAAAAAAGACATTAAATCGCCTACTTGGACTTCGCTTGCGTCATTAGATATTAATGTGGAAAGAGAATCAAAAATAATAATATCTTTTTCATAAAATGCTCTTGTGGTCATTGATTTTTTTATAAAATCATCCTTTTGAGTATTATCTGAAATTAAAGGATAAACAGGAATATATAATAAATTACCATTTAATAATTTCTTGTTTATCATATATTTCAAAGAAGTCATTTGTTTAACAAATTCTGTGGTGGTCGATTGTGTAGAAATATAAGATAATGAATATGAATTTTGTAAAAAGCCGTAGCTAAGCCTTTGGGAAAGTATGGATTTACCAGAAGATTCCTCGCCTTCTATGTGTATAATACTACCATAAGGGATACCTCCCCCAAAACGCTTATGGACATCGTCTCTTTCAAGCTCTATTTTAGCATATTTCATTAGGACCACCGATATGTGTAAATTTTAATAAAAATAATTTTTTCTAATTCATAAACATAATAAACATTGCACATTTGCAATTCAATATAATAACAAAATGAATATTATTAATCAGTATGAAACTGATAATAATTAATAATTGTATTGTAAAGTATAAATTTAATTTAAACTATTTCTCCGGTAAAAGTTCTTGCAATACCTTCACTAGTTACAACTTTAAACCTATGGTAACCACTTGTGTTGTAGGTTATGTGTAACTTACCAACTTTAGAGCTACCTAGCACCCTAACAGAGCTATCGCCGTCAACATAAGTATTGGATATTTCTACAGGATTTCCATCAACTAATACACTTATAACTTCTTTATCAAAAGTTATAGGAGATTTACCCGTATTTTTTAGATATATCATTGTAGTATCTGTTCCATTCTTGAGAACATATCCAGGATCATTTATTATTTCAAAATCCTTCGTAAGTTGAGACGAAAGAGCATCACCTCTTTGTTCTAACCCTAATGAAATTTTATGAGTGCTCGTTGCAAGAATTCCAGATACTGCTGCAGTGATTATCAAAACACTAACAAATAAAATGATTTCTGAAAATACATTCGAAGCCATATAATCACCTTTGACAGCAGTCAAACAAAATAATTATTTTTTAATTTATATTTAATCAAATATTTGAGTAGTTATAAATTTTTATAAATCTTATATTTTCTAATTTCTTGGCATATACAAATCTATAATATTAATATATATTTGTTTGTATGACCACAATCAAATTATATAATACTGTTGTATATTACAATTTATAATAGTATTTATTCCCGTATTCGGAAATTATGGAAATTCTACAAGGTGTCGATCCATTTATTGATATTTGAACCGTATCTAGTGGTGCTACATAACTTTGATTTGCAATATAGGCTTTAGGCGTCCCATTGTACATAACAGTCCAATGTTCACAACTTAACGTTTCCGTACCATTGTTGGACAGTTTCAAAACTATATCATCACCTAATTTTGTTATTTCAACAAATTCTAAATTTTCATTCATCTTACCCTGCAAACTTTCAGCATGCTGAGAATAAGCATTTGTAAATTTAGAGGATACAACATCCACTGAGCTGTAAAGATATACAGAACAGATCAGCAATGTTGTTAGTATCAAAACCGACCCTACAGTAGAACTAAATCCCATAGTATTGCTCTGCTCCTTTCTTAATTCTTCTGATTTCCCATTCTAATTTATCTAATGCTTCAGAAGATACTTTTTTACCATTTAATCTTTCGATAAATAATAAAGATACTAAGTGGTCAGCAATAGTTAATTTTCCTACTGATGTTTCAATGTCGTCGTCATCTAATCCGATTCCTTTTGAGAATTTTAATAATTTAGCGATAGCTTTATCTGAAACCCATCCTAAATTGTAATAGAATTCTAACACATCTGGAACGTTTGAATGACCAACTCTTTCACATAAGTACTCTAACCATTTGAATACAAAGATTGAGGAATATGAGTCTTCAGGGATTGTTTCTAATTTTGCAGGTTTGTGGCTTTCAAGCAAGATTGACGATAATGTAGCAGTGTTCATATAATTCACTCCATTAATTCCTATTATTTTTTAATAATTATACAATTTATAAGATATAATCAAATATATTACAATGTTTGTAATTCATTTGCCCATTTTTTGATTCTTGTAATTTCTCTTTCCATTTCTTCAAGTTCATCCATTGAAATTGGTCTTCCAGCCAATTTTTCAATGTAGAGTAAAGAAACTACGTGATCTTCAGGGGTCATTGATTTACTTGCTTTCCACTCCATATCTTCGTGGAAATATTTCATATTTTTAGAGATTTTTAATAATTTATTTACTGATTTACCAGAAATCCATTTTAATGTATAGTAGTAGTCTAAAACATCTACTAAATTGTTTGTACCAACTCTGCTGATTAAAAATTCTAACCATTTGAATATAAGCATTGTTGACAATGTATCTTCTGGCAATTCGTGAAGTCTAGTATTTTCATTGATTTTAGCAATTTCTGACTCCATATTTTTTACCTCCACATAATCCATAGGAATTTTAACTTCATTTTCAAGACCTGTAGTTCTATCTAATTCTTTTTTAGGCTCAGGTAAGGATTCGATTTTTGCTGAATTATTTATTACTACATCACTATTGTAATTTTCAGAATCAATTGTATTAATTTCTGGATTTTCAATTAATTCTATCTCAGGAATCAATTCTTCTTCATAAATTGGTAATTCGTCGTCAGTATCAATTTCAGAAATTTCTATTTCATCTATTTCTTCAATTTTTTGAACATCTTCCAAAGTTTTTGGGCTTTCTAGTATTTTCGGAGATTCGACAGCTAAATCCAATTCATCTAAATTATCAATTTCCTTTTTAATATCATCCGAAACCTTTGTTGCAGATGAAACAGTGGCTACTTTCATCAATGCATCTAATTTATGGCTTAAATCATTGATTTTATTAGTTAATTCAGCAGCTTTTTTATCTTCTGGTCTCTTACCAAAGTAAAGGTCTGAAACTCTATTTACGATTTTATTTAACTGATTTCGGGTCAAATTTCTGTTTTTTAAATTATTTTTCAATAATTCTACAATAAATGATGGAATCTTATGTCTTAATTCATCGAGATAGTCTTCCATTTCACTTTCTGTCATATACTCTTCTTCAAGAGAAGCGTAATCCATATCTACTTTACCAATCATCGGAATCCTCTCCTAATATCGCTTTGGAGAATTCTTCTTCTGCGAGTATTTCATTAATTACTCCATCTAAGTCAATATCATGTTGTTGTAAGTATACATTTGCAAGAATTACTACATCATTTTGTAACTCTTCAACTCTTTTTTTAAGATTCGTAGATTCATGTTCAATTTTTTCCACTTTTTCCATACTGGTTGCAGTAACTTTGGAAATTCCAATAAATGGATTTATTTGATTTGAAACCACTTCATAGAGAGCCATCATGTCTTGAAAATTCTCGTTTATGTTATGAATGTCACTTCTAAGATTTTCATTTTCTTTTCTTAGGTTGGTGACCATCATTTCAATCTTCGGAAACTTGGATTCAAGTTCACCCATTTTGGCAAGAAGTTCTTCATTTGCAGCTACTAAATCATTATCTGATTCGGCTGTGGTTTCCTCATCTAATACGAAGCTGAATTCGTCTTCAGAATCATCTTCAAGAGGTGTAGTATCATTCTTCTTGCCCAATTTGATCTTCTGTTTTATATCATCGATTATTTCAGAGATATTGGGCATACTATCACCGTTATTGGAGTGCTACAACTCTGTTTGCATATACTGGTGGCGTTGTAAAATCTATTATACCAGGTGCACCGAATTCAGGAACTACTTCCCCTTGAATTCTTATTCTGTTGCCGATAGGTTCTCCGACAATGTTACCTATATTTATAGCCAATAACACCTTATCTCCGTAATTAACTGTAGGGTGATATCCAGAAATTGAATTATCCATATCTTGGAGTACTACAATACCAAATTTCTTCTCGTTAGGATTTTCAGCACTGTCACCATAGTTTGGATCTTCAAAAGGCCATGCACCTAATGCGTATACATCATCATATTCAAAGATATCGCATGTACCATTTGCTTTTGATAATCTTACTATCCCACTACGACTATCATTGCTGGAATCGTAAAGTAGAGACATTTTTCTATCGCCTGCAGAAAATGTAACGACGGTGGTTGCTAAATCAATTTCATCCCCAATGTTGGGAGATACCAATATTGCTATTTTATCTAAATTGTATTGGTCAATGCTGTGACCTGTTATTTTAACTACTTGTAAACCGCTTGCAACTTGTTGAGTACTTTCTTGCCCAACTACTGCAGCTTTATGTTGTAATTTACCTGCTGTATTTATAATAACTGAAGCAGCTACGGCCGCTACTAAAACAAGAGCTATGAAAATTATCAGCGTACCAATACCGACGGCACCCTTCTTATTTTTCATGAAATTTTTTAACATGCGCCATCCACCTCAATATAAAAAAAATAAATTAAGTATTACCTTAATTTATCTATTGTAATTGAACTACTTTTGAATCGTTTAAGTAGGTAGCTGGGGTGGTAAATGAGATGATACCTGGTGCACCAAATTCTGGTTGAACTGAACCGGTGATTGATGTTCTTGGAGTTGTTGAGAATGATGTTGTGTTAAGTGTAATTGCTACTAAGTCACCTTTGTTGATAACTGGGTTAGCTGCAGTACATGAGTCGTCAGCATCCTGAATAACTACAATACCGAATTTTGTTGCAGTTGCGTTAGTCCAGTTTACATTATCGTTGTCAAAGATGTCTCCACCATTAGTTAAGTCTTTGTATGAAGATTGATTGTATTTATAAACTCTTTTGTTTGAGCCATCTGATAACATGATTACAGCTTGGCTTAAGTCAATTGCTGAACTTCCTGCGTTAGGTGAAATGTAAATTGCAGTTTTGTTTATGTTAGCATTGTTGTGCATTCCCATAACTTGTGATATTTGTAAACCACTTGCAACTTGTTCTGTACTTTCTTTTCCTGTTGTTGAAGCTTTTTGTTGTAAAAAGCCACTTGTGTTGATTAAAACACTTGCAGCTACTGCCGCAACTAATACCATTGCTATGAATACTATTAAGGTACCTATACCTGAAGCACCTTTTTTGTTACTCATGAATTCTTTTATTTTCATAAGAATAACCTCTTAAATTTAATAATTTAGTCGAATAGTAATTAGAAGTAATTATTATTAATTTAATTATTGTAATTCAACAACTTTTGTTGTGAATGTAGCTGGTGTTGTAAATTCGATGATACCTGCTGCACCAAATTCTGGTTGTAATTTACCTGAAACGTGTGATCTGGTAGGTACTCCATTTGTTGTTGAGAAAACAGCTCCTGTGTTAATTGCAATAGCCACTAAGTCACCTTTGTTGATAACTTGGTTTTTAGCTACTGAACCGTCAAAGTCCTGTAATGAAACTACCTGATATTCGGTAGCAGATGTATTTGATAATAAGGTAGCACTTAATACGTCAGGTGTTCCTGATGTACCATCTATTGCAGATTCATTTGCTTTTAAAACAGCACTTACGCCATTGTATGTAACAAATAATTTAGCCTGACTTAAGTCAATTGCTGAACTTCCTGCGTTAGGAGTAATGTATGCTACGATGTGTGTAATGTTTTCACTTGTTGTACTGTTAACACCAGTTACACCAGTTATTTGTAAACCGCTTGCAACTTGCTCTGTACTTTCTTTTCCTGTTGTTGAAGCTTTTTGTTGTAAAAAGCCACTTGTGTTGATTAAAACACTTGCAGCTACTGCCGCAACTAATACCATTGCTATGAATACTATTAAGGTACCTATACCTGAAGCACCTTTTTTGTTAGTCAAAAATTCTTTTATGTTCATACTATACCTCCGAGGTATTTTAGTAAGTCTACTTATGCATAGTTGTATTTACCCCTGGGGGATGTTCCCGAATAAATATGTTGTTTTTTGTTATTATATACTTTTTTTGCACTTCTTTAAGCATATGGTTTTGTATATGGTTATGTAGTAACTATTGTAGTTAAATATGTAGTTTTTTATGTAACTATTTAGGTATGTAGTTATGTAGGTAAATATGTATTTAAACATGTACATAGTTATGTAGGTAATAACTGACCTAAAAAAGAAAATAAATTAAAAAAAATAGATAAAATAACTTAAAATTATTTTTAAAACCAATTTTATAATTTTTTACAAAAAATACATGCTAGTATACTATATATTATAATATAAAGCTTTAAAAATCTATATTGAATATAGCCCTATTATTTAAAATTATCCCCTTTAATTAAAAAAATAATTTATTTTTTAAGTTATTACTTAGTATATTTGACTGAATGTAAAGGTGTAATTCATAAACTTGTGAATTAATCAGCTTAAAAATGTAATTAAAATACATGATATATGTATTAAAAAAATAATAAAATAAAAAAATAAATAAAAAAATAAGATGCTAAAATAATAAAAAAAAGAATAATAACTAATTTGCTAAATATTTTAGTCATTATTGTAATATAACTACATCTTCAGTTTTGTCATACGCAGTTGGCAAAATGTAGGTAAATTGTGTTTTAAAACCTATTTCTGATTGTAAATATCCATTTAATCTTGTCCTAGGTGCTAAGTCTAAGTTTGTACAATTTATTGTTATTACTGCCATGTCGCCTTTTCCAAGTACGGGAGATGCTGCAGTACAGGAACCATCGTCATCTTGAATAACAATAACTCCAAAATTATAATCTGGCAATATCCCACCGTTATTCCAAGCTTTTGAACCAGTTAAATCAAATATTTGTTCATTGACGTTTTCAAAATAAGTGCTATCATAGGATATAGCAGCTGTTGAATCTCCGTCAGTCATTAATATTTTAGTATTTTTTAAATCCACAGGTTTACTACCGGGTGAAGGTGTAACATATATTGTAAGCTTATCAATAATTGGCCCATTTAACTTACCGCATGTTTGAACAATCTTTAATCCTGTTGAAACTTGTTCCGTACTTTCTGTTCCTGCTGTTGAAGCTTTTTGTTGTAAAAAGCCACTTGTATTTACTAAAACACTTGCAGCTACTGCCGCAACTAATACCATTGCTATGAATACTATTAAGGTACCCACACCAGTTGCACCTTTTTTGTTATTCATAAACTCTTTTACTTTCATGATTTCCCTCCAGCAATGTAAAAAGTAAAGTCTTATAACTTAAATTCAAAATTAGTAGTGCCCTACTAAAATTATTAAATCGAATAAGTAAACATTATAATAAGATATACCTATTAACGTATGTTTTAAAGGCATAACTTGGAAGATCGTAATAATAGATACGTTTTAAAGTAATTAGATTGATAAAAAGATAATTCATTAAATTTACCGGCGATAAATTATGGATGGTATCAACCGGCGTTACATCTGAATATACTAAAATAGTCTTTTTCTAATAATATACTTTTTTTGTAGTTTATTAAGCACTTGGTTAAGTATTTAATTAAGTACTTATGTAAGCAGGTAGTTATGTAGGTAAAATTTAAAAATAACCTACATAAGCATATGCAAAAAAACTATATTATATAAGATAACCATAATTTAAGTGTAAGCGTGATAGTATGATGAATGGATACAAAGATGATGAAAAGTATTTTGATATAAAGGTTAATTTAAATCTGAATAATATTGGCGAATTTAAAAATTTCAGAGAAATATTATTTTCAGGTAAATTCAGTATTGAAAACCCGAAAATAATAAATAAACTGATACCAGAATACAAAAAATCATTACAAAAAGACTTTAAATTCAAATGGGCCACATTAAAAGCCATGTCCATAATAGTTACTGCATATCCAGAACATTTGAAACCATTGATGCCCACGATAGTTGAAATGTTAAAAGATTCTGATTGGAGAACTCGTAAAAATTCTCTTGAATTTCTTGGTGATGCAGGATTAGTATGTTATGAGCTTGTTAATGAATATATGGACCATATCATAGCAATGTTAGATGATGAGAACCCTAACGTTGTATGTTCATCAGCTTACACAATTTCAAAAATATCATTGAACCCAAAATGTAATAATCCTAAAAAACTTATAAACTTACTAAATAACAAAATAAAATCTAAATTATTGTTGATTGAAATTTTAAAAAATATGAGTAATATAAATCCCGAATTACTCAAAGATAGTTCAAATAATCTTTTTGAATATTTGGACGACAAAAACCCTGAAATAGTAATAAAAGCCCTTGAAATAATATATAATATTAAACCCAAAAATATTTCATATACAAATGCCGAAAAAGTAATTTTAAAAATGGATTCTAGTAATAAAGATATTAAAATTTCTGCACTTAATACAATAGCAGAATTATCTAAATTAGAACCTGAAAAATTTCAGGATATAATGCCCGAAATTATTGAATTTATAAAGTACGAAGAAAGGGACGTAAAAATCCCTGCTATTGATACTTTAAATAACATATGTCATCTAAGCCCAAGTGACGTAAATGAATTAGATTTAGAAGTTTACATAGATACATCAGATTATGAATTAAAATATTCTGCAATGACATTATTACAGACATTATCCAATTTAGAATCTAAAACGGCTAAAAAATACAAAAAAATTGTCGAAAAAACCGTTGATGACGATAATGACAGCATTATTAAAAAATCAATTGCCATTATGGGAAACTTTGGAAAATTCGATAAATATTGTAAAGATAAATATATTCCTATTTTAAAATCTAAATTTTTAAATTCGGAATATAAAAAAGAATCTACCATATCATTAATTAAATTAGGATATGTGGATAAAAAAATTGTAGAATTAATATTTAACTGTATTAAGAATATTAATTTAGAAATACAATTCTTAAAGTGTGTATTTGAACAATATCCTTATGAATTATTGGAAGATTTAAAAAAACACACGATAAAAATAAGAGATAACGTATCTCTAAAATTAAAGAATGCCAAAAATAAATTAATAAATGCCAATGAAAATGGTGAAAAAGTTATTACGTCTCAGGACATCTACGATTCTGAAATGTTGGACAATTTTGAAGAATTGATATCAATAGCAGAATATAGGTTGAATGAATACGAAAATACAAACAATAGAAACATAAAACTTGGTCAAACTTTGGAAATTTCAGATGAAGAATGTGTTGTGCTCGCACTTAAATCCGAATGTATGGAAGTAGAGCTTGAAGACGGCAGGCAGGTATATATTGTCCCGAAAGATAAATCTATGCAAACAATATTATCAAATGAATTATTGGAATTTGTAGACAATAATCAAGATAATGAATTTGATTTGTATAAATTATCGCATGAAATAATGATACAATCATTGATTGAAACCACTTTAAAAGATAAGAGAGTATAGTATAAAATTATACTTTTAAATATTGAAAATAATCTTTAAATATAACCTCTATTAATTGAATGCACCTTGTAAATATATTAAAAGAATATTAAATATCATAAAATTTTGTTTTATATCATTTTATTTTAAATAATTCAATTAATTCGTTTTAATCGTCTATTTTAACAAGTACTATAGGACTATGCTCCATATCACTTAAAATTTTCTCAGTTATAATATAGGTGTTATATTTTTTCATCAAATCGTGTATTGACTTAGTATAAGGTACTTGAGAGGTATCTGCAAGATTTGCAATATATAACAATAATTCCATGGAATATTTTTTATAACAATTATTTCCAGTTATTGTCAATGGTGTAGCGCCATATAGACCGCCCAAATTTAATAAATTCCCTATTTTACCTAAAATATAACCAAAAACTCCAATTCCTGATATTATACCTTCAGTAGCATAGGGTAATGCTGTTACATACCACTTATAAAACTTATAGGTTGCATCAGTATCAATTAACATAATCGTTAAATCTACGTCGAATTCCTTTTTTATTGCATTGTATAACTTATCCATGGTTTCTTTGGGCTTGGAAGGCAATAAAGAAGCATAAGTACCGGGTACGTTTGTTAAATCGATTCCTCCTTCAGAAGCAGGTTTTAAGGCATATATGAGTCCCACGTTATCAATTACAACTTGCTTATGTTTTAGAGTTTCTCTTTCGGGCATTTTTCTAAGATTTAATACTCGGTCAGGTCTTGTTTTTAACAATGGACCTAATATGTAACCCCAAATATATTTACTCCAATAATAACAAAAATAAGCACCTAATTTTGGCTTAGACTTATTCTCATCTACAAAATTACCCTGACTTGTGGATACAAATTTTTCACTGACTACCAGGATATCCCCGTCTTTTAGTAATAACGTACCTGCATTTACTTCTCTTCGTAGAGAATGAAGTGTTTCAAATATGAAATCATCGCCATTGTACAAATAATTAGTTTGTATTGGTTTAGCAGTTATTCTATTTTTTAAATCGTCAGAAATTTCAGAATTTATCTTATAATTTACTTTTACCATATTATCATCGATATTAACTAACAAAATTCTCTAAATTAGGATTATTTTTTGATTATTTTTTAATTTTATACGATATTTTAGTACGTAATAATACTTTATAATAATACATTACAATAATACTTTAATAGTTTTCCAAATTTCTCTAAATATTTGTATAAATAATATTTAAAAGTGCTTAATAACATAACTATAATATAATACAAATGTATAATTAATAACATGAAAATTTAATGAATCAAATAAATAAAAGTTTATAAATTTACTAAAAGATTAAGGGTGTAATTTTGTATTTAACTACTGAAGAAGAAAAAATATATAATGGGGAGTACGGAGAAACTCTCGAAATGTGTATGAATTTAATTGTATCTCTTGGGGACATTTATGGAGCTGAAAAATTGATTGACGTTACGTCAGCCCAGGTTTCCGGAGTTTCCTATAAAACTATCGGCGAAAAAGGACTAGAATTTTTAAGAGATATGTCAGATAGTGGCTTAAAAGTTTCAGTACCTACAACCTTAAACCCTGCAGGTATGGATTTAATAGATTATAAAAATATTGGATTTCCAGAAGATTTCGCAAAAAAACAGCTTGAAATCATAGATTATTTTGAAAAAATGGGAATTGAGTTAGGTTGTACGTGTACTCCTTACTTATCGGGCAATGTTCCAAGATTTAGAGACCATATATCCTGGGCTGAATCCTCTGCAGTATGCTACTCAAATTCCGTTCTCGGCGCCTATACTAACCGAGAAGGGGGGCCCTCTGCCTTAGCTAGTGCAATATTGGGTAAAACTTCATACTACGGTTATCACCTAGATGAAAATAGGATACCTAATTTTAAAGTTAATTTAGATTTGGACTTTGAAAAAATTGGTCTAAAATGCGATAATAAAATTAATAACATGGCGTCTTATGGATTAATAGGTAGATATGTAGGAAGAATTGTAAAAAACGGTATACCATACTTTAATTTTAGCAATGGACAAAAAAACGATGGATTGAATATCAAAAGTGAGTGTTTAAAAGGACTTGGAGCTGCATTGGCTGCGAGTGGTGGTGTTGCATTGTACCATTTTAATGGAATAACTCCCGAAGCCATCTGTACTTATGATAATGAATTTAATAAGGGTAATTTAAAATTTGACGATGAAATTACAATTACAAATGAAATGATTGAAGAAGAACTTTCAAAATTCAATAACGACCAAAAAATAGACTTAATATGTATTGGTTGCCCACACAGTGGAATAAGTGAAATAAAGACAATTGTTGATATCCTTCTGGAAGAGAAAAAACCGCTTAAAACAGATTTATGGGTTTGTACCTCAATATATACAAAAGCAATAGCCGATAGAATGGGGTATACAAAAATTATAGAAGATGCAGGCGGTAAAATAGTCGTAGATACATGTATGGTTGTTGCGCCTATTGAAAAAATGGGTTATAAATACGTAGCTACAAATTCCGGAAAAGCAGCCACCTATTTGCCTAACTTCTGTAGCAGTGAAGTAATATACGGTTCTATCGAAGAATTAATTAGAAAAGGATTAAATCAATAATTTAAATCAATTAATCACTTAGTTGCTAAAAAGTTGCTAAAAATATCAAAATTATATCTATAATCTTTTTATATAATATTTTTATACATATGAATAATATAAATATGTTGAATTTAATACAAGATTAGTTTAATTAAATTAGGTTATTTTTATTAGATAATTTTAAATTAAACTCATATGCGAATAAAAATATAATATGTAGTGTAACAGGTGTTTTTATGAATAAATTAACAATAGTTGGTGCAGGTTCCGGAGATAAGGAATTAATAACTGTTAAAGGGGCTAAAGCAATTGAAAACGCAGATATTATAATATATGCTGGCTCGTTGGTTAATCCAGAAGTTTTAACATATAATACAAGTGGGGCGCAAATATATAATAGTGCTTCAATGAATTTAGAAGAAGTTATAGAAGTAATTGTAAAAGGAATTAAAGAAAATAAAAAGGTAGTTAGGGTACATACTGGGGACCCTTCATTATACGGCGCCATAAAAGAGCAAATTGATGAATTAGAAAAACAGAATATTGGTGTAGAAATAATACCTGGTGTAACCTCATTATTTGCTGCAGCAGCTACCTTGAAATCTGAATTAACATTGCCGGATGTTTCACAGACTGTTATCATAACACGTCCAGTCGGTAGAACCCCAAAACCAAGCGAAGAAAGCTTAAAATCATTAGCTAAACATCAAGCGACTATGGCCATATATTTAGGTACTGGCATGATTGAAAAAGTATGTAAAGAATTAATAGAAGGCGGTTATCCAAAAGATACTGCAGTAGGCGTTGTATACCATGCTTCATGGGCTGATGAGAAAAAAATCATAGGAAATCTTGAAAATATAGCTCAAAAAGTTAAAGATGAAGGAATTACAAAAACAGCGTTAATAATTGTAGGGGATGTTTTAAGCCCTAAAAATTATGCATATTCAAAATTATACGATAAAAAATTTGAACATGAATATAGAAAAGCTAAACTTGATTAATTTGACAGATTAGCTAATTATATCTAACTTATTTTATTTATTATTTTATTTTTATTTCTTATTATTTATTTTTTAACTGTTCAGTTAATTTTTCATACAATATTTTTAAATCTGTTTTTGTAGATAAATCCGTATCTTCATTCATTAATTTTGATACTTTATTAATTAAATCATCTAAGTCATTTGAATTATTTATTAATTCAGAAATATAGCCCATATTTTGAATATAAGGCATTACATAAAGTTTTATATCTTCTTTTTGCTCTTCGGTTATCATATTATCACCAATATACTAAATATTAAATACCGAGTATTAAATCATCTTATATACTCATAAATATATCCATAGCTATATATAAAAATTATATTATATATTTTAAAAATAAAAAATGCTGATGATAATTTGGTAATTTGGTGATTTTATGGACCATTTAATTTCTACAAGAGATATAAACAAGAATGAAATAAGTAATATTTTGAAAATTGCCGAAGAAATGGAGAAATTACTTGAAGAAAAAAAGCCTTGCGAATTTATGAAAGGAAAACTTTTAGCAACGTTATTTTACGAACCATCTACTAGAACAAGGTTATCTTTTGAAACTGCTATGAAAAGGCTTGGGGGAAATGTAATAGGTTTTACAGATGCTAAAAGTACCTCCGTTACAAAAGGAGAAACTTTAAGAGACACAATATCTGTAATCGGAGGATATGCCGATTTAATAGTTATAAGACATCCATACGAAGGAGCTTCGAGACTTGCAAGCGAATGCTCAAAAATCCCTGTTATAAATGCAGGAGATGGCTCTAATCAACACCCTACACAGACTCTTTTAGATTTATACACGATAAAACGTGAAATTGGAAAAATAGATAATTTGAATATTGCTTTTATCGGCGACTTAAAATATGGCAGAACTGTTCATTCACTATGTCAGGCTTTATCATTATTTGAAAACGTAAATATTAGATTAATCTCGCCAAAAGAATTAAAAATGCCTCGAGAAATAATAGAAGATATCAAATCAAGTGTAAAATTAGAAGAAATGGAAGAAATGGATTTAGAAGATATTGATTGTATTTATATGACAAGAATTCAAAAAGAAAGATTCCCAGACCCTAACGAATACCACAAAGTTAAAGGAATTTATAAATTAAATAAATCACAAGTTGAAAATAAAAAAGTTATCGTAATGCACCCTTTACCTCGTGTTGATGAAATAGGGCAGGAATTAGATTCATTAGAACAGTCAGTATACTTTAAACAGTCATTTTATGGAATACCCGTTAGAATGGCAATATTAAAATTGTTATATGAATCCAATAATCAATAAATTAATCAATAAAATATATTATCATAGATAATTTTTTATATCATAATGTATTAACAATGTATAGATACTCGCATGCTCTCTCATTATTATCGGAAGTATTGTAATTATTTAAAAATGTTAAGAGTTAATTTATTACGAAGGGATGATTAACGTAATAAATAACAAAAAACGATTAAAATAATTAAAACTTAAAAAATTAAAAATAAACTAAAAATAAATTTAAAAATAATAAATAATAAGGTGTAATTATGGCAGTATGGCAAGGAAGAAGCGGTAGAAAATCTACTGGTGCAAAATTAAGAAGAATCGTTAAAAAACACAAAAGAGAAATGGGTAACTCACCTGTAGAAACCCACTTAACTGATTCAGTTAAAATTAAAATATTAAGAGGTAGAGGCGGAAGCAAAAAAGTTAAATTAGAAAGAACAAACTACGCTAACGTTTTCGACCAAGAAGCAAAAGTATGTAAAAAAGTTACAATTACAAACGTAATTGATAACGTAGCAAACAAACACTACATCAGAAGAAACGTTGTTACAAAAGGAGCTATCGTTGAAACTGAAATGGGTAAAGCTAAAGTTACCTCAAGACCTGGTCAAGACGGTATCGTAAACGCTATTTTAATCAAAGAATAATTCAATTATTCAAAAAAATTTTCTTTTTTCTAGTTTTAAACTTATTTTCTTTATAATGTTATCCAATTATCGTTTATTCGGCTATTTATTTAGGGTACTATCAATTTATATTTTACAAAAAAAAACTAAAAAAAATAGTAAAAAACTAAAAAATAGAATGAATATTAAAAAAAATATTAAAAAATATTAATAAATAAAAAATATAATTAATCTTTTAATTTACTCCTTTTAATCATGTAAAATTTATTACCTTTACAATCGCAGGTTAAATCTTCAATTCTTTTAATTTTGCCTCCGATTTCATAAATTTTTCCACATTTTTGACATTTATAATACCTTAATACAGGTTTTACCTGTCCAGTATATATTTTATCACTTTTTTCTTCCAATTTTACAAGGTTTTTACCAACGAGTCTTGCTAAAAATGTTGTGTTTCCAATGATTTCAGTACCTTCGTAAAAATTAAAACCAGGTAACATTTCAGCTATTAAAAAGTTCATGGCAAGTATGTTTTTTTGTAGTTGTATATGTTCATCGATAGGTTTGTGAGAAACTGCCAAATATAGAACACCATCTGAACCTAAAGCTTCAACACCCCTATTCATAAATAATTTTACACCTTCTAAGGTATATGGAGGGTCTGTAAATACTACATCGAACTTATCAATTAAATGTTTAGGTAAACCATTTCTGAAGTCGTGTTTTATGGTTTTTATGTTAAGTTTATTCTGTTTTGAGAAATATTTTATCATATCCAACAATCTTTCGTCAATATCTGCAACTACAATTTCCTTACACAAGCCACTCATAGCTACAGGTATGGACGTTAAATCATCATCGCCTACAAATAAAACTCTTTTACCCTCTAAATCGCCCCTATCTGCCATTATAGTAGCCCTATAAGTAGCAGTTTCAGGTGTAGCAAATGATTGGTCAATTAATGTGTTTACAGCAGGTCTTTCCTTAGCTATGTCTTTATGTCTTTTGTATATCTTTTCAAATTTATCATCAAAGACTACAGTTTTGCCAGCACACATCGGACATTTTAAATCATGTTTTAAAGATAAACCTAGGTTTTTCTCAACAAAATTTAAACCTTCTTTTGAATAATGAGCTCCTTTATCGTCTCTTTTTAATATCTTATCCCCTTCTAACATTGTTCTAACTTTTGAAACTATTGGAAGTGGTAATTTAGTGTATTGACCTATTTTCTTTGTAGATATTGGTTGATTACGGTATATACATCTTAATATATCGTAAATTGCCAATTCTCCTTCAGCTATTTTTGTTTTTTGAACTATTCTTCTTATTAATATTTTAAATTCTTTATTAGATGCTGAATCATCAACATTTTCTTTCATATTTTTTTTAGCTTTTTGGTTATTTCTTTTACCCATTTTTCCTATTACGTTCAAAATTTCACTCCGATAATGTGTAAATTATAAAAATTTATAAATAAACAAAATAATTTATAATAAATATCAATTATAAAAATACAAACTGTAGATTTGATAGATTAATATGATTTAAAATAAATTATAATCAATACTATGTTTTAAAGGATTAAGTATTTAAAATTATATTTCATATAAAAAAAGTTAAACAATACATTTAAATTTATGAATTAATTTGCCTAAAATAAAAAACATGCCAAGGGGGTGATTCGAACACCCGACAACTGGATCTTCAGTCCAGCGTTCTCCCAGGCTGAACTACCTTGGCAATATTCTATTTCATTAAGTCACGTAATAAGGATAGGGTTTATAGTATATAAATGTTTCGTTGATAGAGTGATAGAAACCTTTATATAGTATAACGTGTATTGTTATTGTGCTGACAAGATGTAAGCAAAGAATAATACAGAGCCTCCTTAGCTCAGTAGGTAGTAGCGACGGACTGTTAATCCGTAGGTCGCAGGTTCGAGCCCTGCAGGAGGCGCCATTTTTCTAAAAATTATTAACTCATTTTAATTGCATAGTAACGGACATTACATTATGGGCCCGTAGCTCAGGCTGGTTAGAGTGCTCGGCTCATAACCGAGTGGTCATGGGTTCAAATCCCATCGGGCCCACTTGTTTATTAAAATTGCTCCAGTGGTGTAGTCCGGCCAATCATGCGGGCCTTTCGAGCCCGCGACTCGGGTTCAAATCCCGGCTGGAGCACTTTATTTTTTATATCGTGTGCAGGGGTTGTCAAGCCTGGCCAAAGACGCAGGACTTAGAATCCTGTCCAGTAGTGGTTCCAGGGTTCAAATCCCTGCCCCTGCATTATTGGATATGTTATGTGGCCGAGGTAGGGTAGTGGCTATCCTGAGGGACTGTGGATCCCTCGACCCGGGTTCAATTCTCGGTCTCGGCCCCATTTTTTAAAATTTAACTTGTAGTATGTCGTTCTTTTTATTAGCTAAATATATTTATATATTTTAATATACAGGTATATTACAATTCTAATTGTAGTTATATGTTAACTCAGCGCATTTTTAAAAATTTATAAAATCCATTCCTGCATATTTTTTTATAGTATTATTAATTATGAATATTTGTAAAATAAACATATTATTGTAAAGATTATAATTAAATTAAGCAAAATAAAGGTTAAATTATGACTGCAACTAAAAAAATAGGAATTTTAGGAATACAAGGCGATGTAGAAGAACATATTGATTCAGTTTTAAAATTAGGTTATGAAGCCGTAAGAGTAAGAACTATTTCAGAATTAGAAGATATTGATGCTTTAATAATTCCAGGTGGCGAAAGTACCACCATGGGCAAAATAATGGATAAATATGGATTTATTGATAAAATAAGGGAGCTAAATCTTGAAAAAAATATTCCAATATTGGGAACTTGTGCAGGGATGGTACTTTTATCTAAAGAAACTGGTATAGCACAGCCCCTTTTAAAATTAATGGATGTTTCAATCGATAGAAATGCTTATGGTGGCCAGGTTGAAAGTTTCGAAAAAGAAATAGAACTGGAGGGAAACGTAGTTCATGCCGTATTTATAAGAGCCCCACTTGTAAAAGAATTAATGAGTGATGATATATCCATAATTTCTAAAAATGAAGATAGAATTGTAGGAATTATCCAAAATAACTGTATGGCAATTTCATTCCACCCTGAATTGTCCGAAGATGGAATTATTGTTTACAAATACTTCTTTGATAAATTTTTAAAATAAAATATTTTCTATTTTTATTTTATTTTTAATTTTTTATTGTTTTAAACACTTTTTTCAAATCAGCATACTAATTATTACACTTTTATCGAGATATTAAAATGTTTATTAACATATATTACATCAAAATAATATCGTAATATTTATATATTAACCATATAGATGTATTATTTATTATATATTATATCAAACTAAAATTCTATTAAATACTATACTATATATGGTGATAATTTGAATAAAAAATCCCTTTTATTAACTTCAATCTTAGGGATTTTTCTTGTATTAGCTTTTAGTGGCTGTACAGATCAGCAAACACCTGCTGATAGTACAGATACAGAAAAAATAGAAGGCGTTGTTAAAATATTCCACGCTGGAAGTTTAGCAGTTCCTTTCGAAGGATACGAAAAAGCTTTTGAAGAAAAATACCCTGGTACAGACGTTCAAAGAGAATCAGCAGGCAGTGTTGCATGTGTTAGAAATATTGTAGAATTAAATAAAAAAGCTGATGTTTTAGGTTCAGCAGACTACTCATTAATACCTAAAATGATGTACCCTGATTACGCAGACTGGTACTTAATGATAGCTAAAAATGAAATTGTTATTGCATACACTAACAAAAGTAAATTTACCAATGAAATAACTTCTGACAACTGGTATGAAATATTCCAAAAAGATGGAGTTAAATACGGTTTCTCAAGTGCTAACGATGACCCATGTGGTTACAGAACCCAAATGGTTATTAAATTAGCTGAAAAAACATACAATGACAGTACAATATATGAAAACTTAATTAAGAAAAACTCAAACTTCAACGTTGAAGAAAAAGACGGTAGCTTTGTAGTTAAAAGCCCTGCTGAAATAACAGTTAATACCGACAAAATCTTCATGAGAAGTAAAGAAGTAGATTTATTAGGCCCTCTTGAATCTGGTGCTTACGATTACTTATTCATATATAAGAGTGTTGCAAACCAACACAATTTAGAATATGTGGAATTACCTGATGAAATCAACTTAGGTGCTTACGACCAAGCTGATAACTACGCTAGAGCAAGTATCTTAATTGAAAGTCAAAATAAAACAATTGCTGCTGCACCAATCGTATACGGTGTTACAGTACCTACAAATGCAGAAAACAAAGCTGCAGGTATAGCATTTGTTAAATTCGTTCTAGAAAACCCACAAATATTTGAAAATGCAGGACAACCTGTTATTAAACCAGCAATTGGAAACGGAAATGTTCCAGCAGACTACGATGGTTTAGTTGAAATGGCTGCATAATTCAAATAATAAACATAATATTTATTTTTCTTTTTTATTTCTTTTATCGATGTTTTAAGTTGATAACCATATTTTAAAACCTAAAAAAATTTAATAAAATTTGTTGAATTATTTTTTAAATAATTTGTTAAATTAATACTTTATTTTTTATATAAATCCTTATTTTGGGATTATTTACTTCAGAATGTATAAGCTATTTATAAAGAATATGCCATACAATAATTATAATAATAATTTTTACAAAATATTTAAAAATTTTAAAGTATTAGATGTTTATAAGGTGCTATTATGAAAATAGGGATTATTGGAGCTGGATTAGGGGGATTATTTAGTGCAGCAATACTATCAAAAAAACATGATATAACAATTTACGAAAAACTTCCATATATCGGAGGTAGATTTACAAATTTAGACTATAAGGGCTATCAGTTAACGACTGGTGCTCTGCACATGATACCTCACGGTGCGAATGGTTTTTTTGGACAATTAGTTCAAGAATCAAACTGTGGTGCAAAAATAATCAACTCAAATCCTGATGGACTTTTTAGGATTAATAATACAAATTATGGTTTTGAAGAGCTGAAAAAGCTTGTAAGCTTTAAAGATAAATTAAAAGCTTTAAAGATGTTGGCAGATTTGAAATTAGGCACTGTTGATAAAGATATATCATTTGGAACCTTTTTAGAAGGGATACCCATAGCTGAAAAAGTAGGTAATTCATTTTCAGGCTGGGCTTTAAGTTTATCTTCGTACGAAACTCCAATAGATGAAGTTATAGCAATAAGTAAATACTATCATAAATTTGGAGGCCCGGGTATTCCATTAGGTGGCTGTAAAGGTATAATTGATGCCCTAGAGCAGGTTATCTTACAAAATGGTGGAATAATCCATAAAAATTACAGTGTGGATAAAATATACATACCTGAAAATGCCGAAGAAAAATGTACAATAAATGACGAAAATGAATTTGATATAATAATAAGCAATGCTTCACCAATAATAACTCAAAAAATTAGTAATTTAAACTTTATTAATAAAAATAAAATGCCAATACCATCTAAAGGTATCAAAGTTAGTATTGGTTCTAGGCATAAATTAATAACACATAATAGCGTAGTATTCACCACTGAATCGGAACGATTGAACGGTTTTAACCAACCATCGAATGTTGATAAATCATTAGCTAAAGAAGGACATAATTTAATAATGGCGCATGCTACTCAGATAAAAAATAACATAAACGATGAAATAGATTTAGTTTTAGAAGATATTGATAATTTATTTTCTGAAGAATTTACTGGCCATGAAAAAGAAGATTATAAAATACTTGCAATACAAACATATCGTGATGAATGCCCGGTTAACCATGCGTCCAATGGAACAGATTTAAAACCAGTGATTAATGATAAATTATACTTGGTTGGTGACGGCGTAAAAGGAAAAGGCGGTATTGAAGTAGAAGGTGTGTCATTAAGTGTTATTGAAGTACTAAATCACATTAATAAATTATAATATACTTTTTTTAATATATTTTGAATAGACGATAAAAATAGAATTAAAAAATTAAAATAAATAAACTAATATGAATAAAAATAGTAAATAGAAAATAGAAAAAAATTATTTTAGTGCATAAATACGATTTTTAATAAGTATTAGGTCCCACTATTGTATTATTACCATATTTTGAAGTACTGCCGAATTTTAAATAATATTTTCCATTCTCGTATTTTGGAGAATCGGAGTATCTAACATGATTGTCATAATATGTAATTTTAGGTTTTTCATTCATATTTGTAGTTAATACAATATTTCCATTGTTTAAACCCATATTAGTCCTAGTGTAGTCCTTATTCCAGTTTGAAAACTCTTCGAAAGAGCAGACCCACACCCTATTTGAATCGGTTAAATTTTTCAATACACTTTTATTGAAATAAATTGTATCCGTCACGTAAACACCAAATTCTTCATTTTCTGGTTGTTTATAGTAACTTCTTACGTACGACATTGAGTTTTGTGTACTTAAGAAATTAGGAACTTGTAATATTGATACATTGTTTTTAATATAGTAATTATTATCACCAGGTACTACAATGTATGAAATTCCATTATTTGGATTAACCAGGGTAGATTTCCATATTATATCTTCATTATCCGTATTATCAAATATCATATCTGTTAAGTTTTCATCTGAAGACGGTAATATAATTGCATTTACCCCATTTGTAGTTAAATATCCGTAATTTTTACAATACCAATAATTAAATGCATCATATTTATTTTTAAGTTCATTTTCTTCCCTTAAAGAAAGTTGTTCATCACCCAATGTCCAGGTTTGTCTTTTTATATCAGAATACCCAACATCTTCAAGAATCTCGTCGTTATCATACTGGAAATATCCTGTTTCTGAAGCTCTTGATTTCATCCAGTAATCTCCATTTGATAAGTATTGGTAATCATAACTTGTAGGATAATAACTACCTATTGGGTCATTTCTAATAGAATCTGGGCTTTTATCTAAATATACCATAGGATAAAAGCTAAAAGCCATTAAATCCATATTTTTAAGATATTTAGTATTATAGCCATTTCCATCGCCATATCTAGAATATAAATTATCATTCCTGGTTTCTTGCCTTAAAAACTCCTCTATGATATAAAATTCACGATACTTAGAAATTGATTCTTTTGTGTTTACATCTAAAACATTTAGATTTTCAGCACCTGTGGATATATATGTATAGTTTGATTTAATTTCTTTTGAATAATCATCTATTAACTTCAATTTTTTCAATATTAAATCCGAATCAATTACATCAACAATCATATTATATCCAGAAATCTGAATAACGCCGTCACCGGTACTATCTGGCATAATATTTTGTACTGCCACACCCCAAATCAAACTTTCATTGTAACCATTTGGAACTTTATTCAAGTATGCAAATTTACCCCCATTGTTGGATACAAAAGTTCCTAAGAAATCCATGAATTCCTTACTACTAAAATCTGGTTCCTTTGGTAAAAATATCTTTTTTGGAGATAATTCTACATACTCTTCAAAATATACCTTATTTCTATCAAAAGTATCTAATGCAAAATACTCTTCATTATCTATTTTAAAGATGTAATAAGGATATTCCTCTCGTGATCGCCCTATGTACTTTGTATAGTCAATTCTAGAGTAAATACCAAGCTTTTTCAAAAAACTTTCTCCTTCATTATTCACTTTAAAATTTTTATCTAAATAAAATATCACTAAATCATCAGAATTCATGTATTTTTCCAGCTCATAAGTCGATTTAACATTTGAAAGTGCGATAAACTTAATAGGTTCTTCACTAACCCACTTATATGCCACTTCTGAACTTACAGAGCCCATTAGTCCAAAAAGGATTGTAATTATTACAAAAGATAACATTAAAGCTTTATTATGCACTTTGGAACATTTTTTTGAATTATTTTTAATGCCTACGGTCATTTGCCCACCTAAACTTAGTTTGTACTAACTAACGTTTTAGTATTAATAAATTTAATAACAATAATCTATTATGTATTTAATTAACTATTTATCGCCTATGGCTAATTTAAAAAAATTTACAGAATGTTTAAATTGTATCTATTATAATATATTGTTTTTTAAATTTTTATAGCTTTTCAATAAATAAATATGATATTCAAATTTTTAAAACTATATACATAAACACTTACACAAAAAAATATTAAATAACGGATTATAGACTTAAAATATTTAAAAGTTAAAAATGGGATATTATGAAGATAAAATTTAAAACAGTTTTAACTCTTTTTTTACTGCTACTCACAATTACCCCCGGACTCTGTAAAGATGAAGAAGGTGTAAAAATTACCAAAATATGGAATCAAGGTCAAAATCCTATGGAAGGGGGTCCAATGATAGATACAAGCTCCCCCATAATCTATTTAAGCTTGGTAAATTACGATGAGTATCAACAAAATGTAAAAGTAGTGGCCAAATGGGATGATACCACTTGGGAATCGCCTTATATCCCACTATCGCCAAATACACATATTGAAAAAATTGTAGAAGTTAAGCCCCAGTTTACGGAAATAGGGGATAATAAAGTAGATATCGATTTGATCAACGATGATGGCGAAAATGTAGGATCTAAATCTATAACTATTGATGTAAGAAGTCCAATGGATGTAAAATATATTAACTGTAGTGGTAGCTACACAGAAGAAAATAAAAAAACACTCGAATATTGTACTGGAAATTGGTTTACTATCACTTTAAAAAGCAATCCTTATGCTCAGTCTGATTATGAGGTTGTAACTTGGATAAGTGCTGTATCCACTGATTATGATGAGGATTCAAGTGAATCCGAGGAAGAGGACAATGAAGATGTATATTACAATGGCGTTAATGATAAAAAAACTATATATATGCCATTAAATTCAGAAAAGGAAGTGAGTTTTAGAGTTCCTAAAATAGAATCCGAAGACGAACAATTTAAAATACAGGTTCATACTCAGACAATGGGTTTGCACAGTTACACTACTAATGAACAGGAAACTATTAAGAAAAAAGTAGGTAATTATATAACATATGATCTTAAAGAAACTAAAAAATCATTCTCATTTCCTATTATATTAAATGATTTTGAAGTTTTAACTAAAATAAACGATAGCTATGATGATTTATTAAGAGATTATTATAATAAATATAGAATACAGGACGAAGAAATTTTAGATTATTTAAATAAGGATAGATATGGAAATTCAGAATTAATACCTAGGGCATATTTAAAAAATGAAAAATATCCCATAATTGTAAAATTAAATTATACTAATTATTATGATGAAGATTTAGAAGTACGTGTTAAAATTAAAGATGAAGATGAAAATATTCACTATAATGAATTATGCAAATTTGAAGAGTCAGACTATACTGTAAAATATATACTTTTAAACATGTTACCCGATAAAAACAAAATAGATATTATTACAGAGTTAAAAACATTGTCTGGTTACTACATAAATACGTTAGAAGAAGATGCTGATGAAGAATACATCGAAGTACCCCCAATTACCATTACAGATGTGGATTTCCCTTATGATAAAGATGTTCAAAGAGTATCCAATCACTCTGGTAATATATTAGTTGGTAAAACGTATCCCTTAAAACTTACTCTTAAAAATATATACAATAAAACAATTAGCGGTACATTAGAACTTTCTGATGAATTTATAGATGGTGCAGTTAACTACAGTGAAGAGGAAATTAAATTCGAACTACCTGCCCATGAAACGAAAACATATACGGTGAATGTTAAATTCAACAGAGAAATAAACGGAGATATATCTGCAAAAGTAATAATCCCCGAAAGAATAACTGAAGATGATCATGAATTAAAATTACACTTTAATGTGTTTAACATATTCCAATTTGGTGATATGAACTACAACAACACGGTATTGCCCAGAGCTACTGTTGTAGGGAATAATGGAGGTTTATTCATACCTCAGCCTGTTGCAGGATTTGAAAATGAACTATTCATAACTTTGAGAAATAAACTATCTGTTCCAGTAGATTGTACAATGCAGATCGAAACATATGATTTAAATGGAAAATTAAGAGCACAAAGTGATATAGTAAATACTCAATTAAAGCCGGGCTATTCGACAATAGATTATGAAACTTTCAACTTTAAAATAAATTATGAGGAAGGATTTAGTGGATATACATTGCTAAGAATAAAGCCACATAACGAATTTAAAGACTTTGAATATTGCTACTTTGTAGGCTCGACTTCAAATATATACCCTCAAATGAATGCTAAAATAGGTAGATTTTCAAATATAGATGTATTAGGTAGAATAAAAAGTAATACTGTAGAATCAACTACGGTATTAGCACCAATAAACATATATGACTTTGAAACCCAGGATGATGGGTTATCGTTAAAGTTATCTTCAGGATTAGTAAGCATATATCCAGTTGACCTTAACTTTGAATACTGGATAAGTATATACAAAGATGACGAAAAAATACATGAAACAATACCTAAAAATATATATCTTCATTCGATGGAAGTAAAACCGATTACTTTAAAATTCAATGAAAAATTAAAAGACGGAAACGAATATAAAATTGAAATAAATACAAAAATACCAGATTTTGTTAGTGTAAATGGTGTTTTAAAACCTGTCACATTGAAAAAATCCATTAAAATAAAATACGAAAATGGGAAAAATTCAATAGTGGAAGATGAAGAAGAAACCTCCAATATAAATAATAGATATGAAATTGCAAATAATAAAGATGAAGAAGCCAAAGATATTGCCAATCAAGACAATACCCCAAATCAAAATGCAGATACAGATATAAAAACTACGTCTGATGTCGAAGAAAATCAAGACAACGGTTCTGATGATATGATTTCAAATATATTCGGTTCGATAACTGGGGCAATAAAATCGATACCTATTATAGGGGGGCTTATAAACTAAATAGCTCCCATAATTAATTTATATTTAATAATATTTTAATTTTTTTTAGATTTTTTAAGAGATTTAATAATACCTATTTTAATTTTTTTAATATTAAATATTACTAAATAGATAAACGTGATAAAAACTAACTGCGTTTATCAATGTATTATGCTTTTTATCCAGTAATTAAAGGATAATTATATATTATAACGATTAAAAGTTATTAAATTATCAAATAGGATATTTAATTACTATTATTTAAAAAATAGACATTTCAAACTAATTTTATAGTAATACTATATAAATGATTGCTCGTCAACATTTATACTATATATTACTTTCGATATATGTTATAAATATTGTCCATTAATAAATCTAATATTTAGTTCTTTTAAGTAGGTTATATTTATATATAATAAACAATACAACTATATATTAGTTTATTTAGTAATACGACCCTTTGTAAATATTTAGTATAGATATTGTTTCAACATTGTATAATGTTTAAATCTTTATGGATAATGTTGTCAAATTAGTAACAATTTAGTAATAGTTTATAAGTATATATGTCCCTTTAAAAGGGTTTTAGACAATCCTCCGAGGTGTCATAAGTGGGTTCTCATGACATGATGTTTATAAATCCTACAATTATTAGGTCTTTAAACAAGAGTAAACTTCGAAAAAGAATAGTATATTTCCTATATGATGTTCATCCGCACGGGACTTACTTATCTGAATTATCTCGAAGAGTTAAATCAGATCCGAGTAACGTATTAGGTTGCTTAAAAGGTATGGGAAATCGATACAATGGCAGTTCTTCGCTTATTGAATTAGGTTTAGTATCTTGCGATGGAAGAGAAGGTATGAAAATATATCAAATGACGGAATATGGAAAGACTGTTGTAGAATATTTAAAAGATTATGATTCTTCTGATAAATGGTGAAATCATGGATAGATTTGATTATACAAGCGATTTAGAAGATGGTAAGATGAATACAGAAGTTGGGTACTATAACGATATTTCAATAATAGAGGAAGAAGAATACATGAAAAATTTTAGATGCATGGACTATGCAGTTGAATATCTAAATAATGAATTACTGGGCACATTTTTTAGGCAAGGTTTAAAATTTGGAATATACAAAATAATAGATCTACATATGCCTACAAAAGAAAACTTGCTTTCCATGCTAGAATATCCAAATAAAGATTTTATATTGAAATATGTAAATACCGCAGTTAGCTTAGGGCTTATCAGAGAAAATTATGATGATAATACCTTAGAATTAAATAATGAATTTAAGTATTCATCTATTCACCCAAAATACCAAGATTTAATGGATGACTATATTGCACAGTACGACTTCAGAACAAGTCTATTTCAATATGCTTTAATAGGATATAATCATCCAGAGATACTATTAAACTTCAAAAAAGATGCAGATATCTGGGATATGTTATTAAATACTGAATTTATGGACATAACAAGAACTGCAGCTTTTGAAGTATTGGATATCAAAAAAGGCGATTATGTATTAGATATAGGTTGCGGTTCTCGCTCTCCATTGTACTTTAGCTCAAAGGTAGCACCAAATGGTCAGTATACTGGTGTAGATATATCTAAAAAGTTAATTAAAATGGCAGAAAGTAGGTTAGAACGAAATGGAATCGAATGTGCAAAGTTAAAAACATTAGATTTTAGCGAAACTATACCTAAAACCAAATACGACAGCGTAATTTGTACACATACGCTTAGTTATGCAAAATCTCCAAGAGTATTCTTAAGAAAAATGATGGATTCATTAAAAAAGAATGGAAAATTAATAATAATTGAAGAATTCTTTAAAGATTCAGCAAATGTTAGCATAGAATTGTTTGAATTCTACCAAAGCCTAAACAAATACTTTATAGGGTATTTATCAAGATCTGAAATTATAGATACCTTAGAATTATTAGGTTATGGATTTAAATATAAATTCTTGGGAAATTGCGGATTATTGATTGAAAAAATTAATTAAATTATTTTTTTATTTTGATATTCATTTCCTTAATCATTTAATGTATCTGTTTTGAAATTTCATTAATAATACTACATATTTCATCTAAATTTTCTATAGAGATATGATTTAAATCTAATTTTTTTATTTCTAAAACCACCCCGTCTTTTAGTATTCTATTTTGATTTGGGCATTTTGTAACTAGTGATTTACCATTTGATAATTTAATATGTTCATTTATTTGTTTTGAAAATTTATTCGGATTTTTTGAATTTATAAATAACGAAATACCTTCTTGATTTATGAATTCGGAACCATTTATCTTTTCTTTTAAATACATACAATATTCTACATATTTTTGATAAGTTTTTTTTGCATTTAATGTTTCGTACTTTATTGAGCCATAAATATTTGGAATTTTATAGGTCTTTAATATTTTTTTAGCACTATCCTTTATCTTTTTTGAATTTTCTGATTTATCAACTAATTCCATGAAATCATTTGAAAGACCGAAAAAACCACCATATTCACAATTTATAATCTTTGGAGAACCTGTAGAACATACTACTACATCCCCATAACCGCAATTACCTCCAACTTTCCCAGAAATGTCTTCGAAGAGTATGACATTATATTCATTACATAGCTCAGCTATTTCTTTTATTTTTTGGCTTTGTAAGTACCCTACAGACGAAGTAATAAATAAAACATTTAATATATCCTTTGGAATTGATTCGTTGCTTTGCTCATAAACTAGATTTTCAAAAAATGTTTTTAAATACTTTGGATTTATTACGCCATCCTCAGTTTTCAAACTAATTATGTCGAAATTCAATAGTTCAGAATAATTTTTAAAACCATTCCATGCCCCCATATCGGGTATTATGGCATTAACACAATTTTCAAGGTTTGAATTTTGAGAATTATAAAAATTTAAGATATTACACGCCATGTATATAGCAGCGTCCCCAGATGGCAAATAATGTATATGGTAATTATTTTTGAGAATAGAATTAATAACTAACGAAGTTTCTTGTTCATCTCCTTCTTTTAAAGTCAGCGCTTCCATACATGGTTTTCTATATGGCAATACAATCATTAAAATCTCCTCGACTAATTTAAATTTTTAATAAATGGTATATTATTCCAAAAGTTATTACAAATGTGATTAATAAATACAATATTAACGTTCAAGGTATTAACTTATTTATTTGGTAGGACATATATTTAGATTAATTATATATATTAGTTTTTTTAATATGTATTATTAGTTTAATATAATATCTTGAATATTGAATTAATTAGTATATAGAATATTATAATGTAATACATATTTAAACAATGATGAAAATTTAAATTTAAATTTAAATTATAACAAAAGACATGATTTAATCATTTAATTAAAATAATAATGATGGCGAATAGCGATAGTGATATTATGGACCCAAAAATAAGTTACTTTCAAACTTTTCTACATGCTGCAAAAACTAAAAGCTTTTCAAAAGCTGCTAAAAGATTAGGCGTTACACAAGGTACCGTTAGTAATCATATATCAGTGCTTGAAAAGTTTTTTGATGCGCAATTATTTTTAAGGACTCCCGAAGGCGTTGATTTAACCGTTGAAGGAACTATATTATTAGAAAATGCGGAAAAAGTTTTAGAATTCATTAATAACTCAAAACAGCAAATGAAAATGTTACATGAAAACCCTGAAGGTATTATTAGGATTGCTGCAAGTACCACACCAGGTGAATACTTGATACCAAGTATTATAAAAGAGTATAAAAAAGAGTACAAAGACGTTAACTTTGAAATTCAAATTACAGACTCAGAAAAATGTTTTAAATTGCTTGAGGAAAGAAACGTTGATATTATCGCAGTTGGAAACATATACGACAAGAATTACGATAACATCGTTATAGGTAAAGATAGATTAGTTTTAGTAGTACCTAATGACCATTCATTGGCTAAAAAACCAATTGCAAAACTATCCGATGTATTAAAAGAAGATTATGTCGATAGGGAAGTTGGTTCAGGAACTCGTGAAATATTAATAGATGCATTGAACAAAAAAGGATATTCAATGATGGATTTACACACTGTTATGAGTTTAGGAAGTACGTCATCCATTATTACGGCAGTTTCAGAAGGTTATGGAGTAAGTATCATTTCAGAAATTCCTGCAAAAAAATCAGCAGAAGCAGGCTTCTTAAAAATAGTGCCAATAGAAGACTTAGATCTTACAAGATACTTGTACTTAGTTAGGGGTAAAAGACCTAAAAACCCTAGTGCTATAAAATCATTCTGGGATTTCGTAAAAGGAGATTAATTTAAGTACTTAATTATTTAAGTATACGCATTATAAATTAAAATTAGCTTAATTTATATTATTTATTTTTTTTCAATATGTATTTAGTATTTTTAATTGAATAATTAAATTAAAAACAAATCATTATGTACATATAGTTATTTACATATAGTTAGTAAAATATAATAAAAAATGTTTAAAATTAATTATGTTTAAAATTAAATTGATATTAAATTGATTAATTAAATCTTAACTTCTAAATAGTTTTAGAGATATTATTTAAAAAAATAGTGGTGAGCAAATGTTTAAAGCAGTTTGTGATGCAAAAGACTTCAAAAAAATAATCAATGCTACAAGTAACTTAGTAGATGAAATATGTTTCGAAGTAGATGAAGAAGGAATTAAGGCAAGTGCTATGGACCCTTCACACGTGGCTTTAGTCAGTTTAAACATTCCTAAAACCGTATTTTCAGAATACATCAGCGGAATACATGATTTAGGTATAGATTTAGAAGCCTTAAAAAAGATAATGGCAAGGTCTAAAAGTAACGATAAAATAATTATGGAATATGATGAAGAAAAAAATAAATTGCTTACTACGTTTAAAAACAATGTTACAAGAAACTTCTCAATGGCATTGTACGACATTTCATCAAATAATTTAAAAGTTCCAGAGATAGAGTACCCAAACAAAGTATCTATCAAAGCAGGTGCATTTGTAGAAGCTTTAAAAGACTCAGAATTGGTAAACGACCATATTATCCTAAGCGTTAATTCAAGTGATAACCAATTTGTAATATCTTCAAAAGGAGATTTAAACTACAGCGAAACAATATTCTCACTTTCAAAATCAGAAACTGAAGTTGTAAGTTCAGAAGCGGAAAATGAAGGAGCTGGAGAAAGCGAAGAAGTTATAAACAACGTAATGGTTGACTATAAAGTATTAGAAAACTCAAAAAGTACTTTCAATCTTGCATACTTAAAAGATATAACAAAGTCTACTGCATCAGAAGATATTTTAGATATATACCTCGGCGAAGACATGCCTGTTAAAATAGAATACAATATTGGTGGCGCTAAATTAGTATTTTTACTTGCACCAAGAATTGAATCTTAATTGAAGTTAATACATGAAAATACTTCAATTAAAAATTTTAGTAAATAATCAATAACTAGCTAAGAATTTAGTAATAAATAATAACTAAAATAAGTGAAAATATGTATAATAAAGCTAAAAATGCTTTTTTTGATGAAATAGCATCTCCAAAATTGCTTAAAATACCTGAAAGTCTTTATTCAGATATTAAACAGTATGTGGAGAGCATTTCTAAAAAAGATAATGTCAACGATGTAGATATAAAAAAAATCAATCGTGTAAAATACTATTCGTCTTCATTATTAAAGGTAAGATTATATAAAATTATTATTTTAAATGAAAATCCCGAATTATTAATTGAAGATGAAAAGGAAATTTATAAGATTATTAACAATCTTATAGATACCACTTTATTTAGTGACAACTCTGATTTTTTAAACAATTTTGAAAATATTATCGATGCTTCTGTTAAAAATTATGGCCTTGATAGTGAAAAAAGTATGCAAATTAGGGTCGAAAATACCGTATTGCAATCTAATGATAGATCGAATGGTTCTAACGAATTATCTGGAAATTTAAAAGAAAATTTTGAAAAATTAAGTGAAAATTTTGGAAAAAATGAACTTAAAAACGATTATTCTTTAAATTTAGACTCTGATTTTCAAGATAATGTTTATAAAAATATAGATGATGAAATACCAAAAGTTATAAATACTGAAAGAGATATTCATATTGTAAGAGTCAATCACAAGTTTCCATATTTTACTGATGGGAATTGTGTTTATGGTTTAAATAAAAATGATTTAATTTCTTTAGATGGGAGATTTTCAAAAATTTTAGAGAAACACAATATAGTGGAACAGGTGACTATTTATGAAAATGAAAAAGAAAATTAAAAGATATTGTCCATACTGTAAAAAACACACCGTTCATACAGTAGAAAGAGCTAAAAAGAGAAAAGCAAGTGAATTGAGAAGAGGTCAAAGGTTATTCAGAAGAGTAACTGCAGGTTACGGGGGTTACCCAAGACCATTACCTGGTGGAGCAAAACCAATTAAAAAATTGGATTTAAGATACAAATGTGCAGAATGTGGAAAAATGCACACAAGAAGCAACGGTGGATTCAGAGCTAGAATGTTTGAATTAGTTGAATAAGTATAATTCAACAAATTTCTACATTTAATTTTTTAATAGATATTGAAATAAAGGTGAGAAACATGGAATTAATACCAAGACCAAAAAGCAGATTTTTAAAAGTACAATGTACAGATTGCAACAACCAACAAGTTTTATTTGGTTGCCCATCAACAGTTGTTAAATGTACAGCATGCGGTAAAACAATTGCAGAACCTAAAGCTTCAAAAGGTTCAATAAAAGCTAAAATACTCGAAGTATTACAATAAGTTATACATTCGTATAATATTTGTAATCATAAAACTCTTCTTTTTTAATCATTGAAATTTAACATTGTTTTATAATCATTTATTCTATTATGAAAATTATTGTATAACTTTATATATTATACATTAATATTATATTGATATAGTATAATTTTAATTTTGTAATTTGTAATCAATTGTTAAATTTATATTATTACTTATTTATTTCGGAAAATACATATCATAAAATAATAAGTTAAGATAAAAAGAAAAAATAAAAAAGAAAAGTAGCTTAAACTTTTTTAGTAATATATTATAAAATTTAAGGTGTAATATCATGAAATCTAATTTTCCAGAAGAAGGCGATATTGTAATAGGAAATGTAAGTGACGTTAAATCATTTGGTGCATTTGTTGAATTATTAGAATACCCTAAAAAAGAGGGTATGGTACACATCTCTGAAGTTTCATCAGGTTGGATCAAGAACATAAGGGACCACATTAAAAAAGGACAAAGAGTTGTTGCAAAGGTTGTAAGAGTAAATCCTAATAAAAATCAGATTGATTTATCATTAAAAAGAGTTACCGACCAGCAGAAAAGAGCAAAAGTTCAAGAATGGAAGAGATTCCAAAGAGCTGAAAAATTATTACAATTTGCATCAGAAAAACTTGGTAAATCTTTAGAAGACGCTTGGAAAGAAGTAGGATACACAATTGAAGAAGAATTCGGAGAATTATATGTTGCATTTGAATCATTAGTTATCGAAGGAGAAGAAGCTTTTGAAGATATGGACATTCCAAAAGATTGGACCGAAGAATTATATAAGATTGCAAAAGAAAACATCGAACTTTCAAATGTTAAAGTGGATGGTATGTTATCCCTTTCAACAACAGAACCAGATGGAATAAAAGTAATTAAAAAAGTAATTAAAAAAGCAATAAAAGCTAACCCTTATGAAGATGTTCAAGTTGATGTATCATATATAGGGGCTCCAAAATATAGACTTGAAGTAATTGCTCCAGATTATAAAAGCGGTGAAGAAGTCTTAAGAAGTGTAGCTAACGAAGCTATAAAAGATATTGTTAAATATGCCGATGGAAAAGGCGACTTTATAAGAATTGAAGAATAATTGTGTAGATAACTACATAATACATAATATACTCACAAAGGTGAGATGATGCAACTAAAAAAATGCACATTATGTGGGGAATACACAATGCAAGATGTCTGCAGGTGTGGTGGTAAAGCAATAACAGTTAAACCACCCAGATATTCGCCATTAGATAAATACGGAACATATAGAAGAGCTTTAAAATTTAAAGATAGAGCCAACCTAAACGAATAATAAAGTAATAAAAATAAAATTAACAGAATTAATCAAATATTTTATTACAACCCAACTTCCTATTTTTAAAATTTATATATTTTTAACTTAGTTTAGATTATTTCATAAAATCAAATAACTAAGGTTAAATAATTTAAGTATCAAAATAATTAAAAATTCAATTGAAAATTGAAACTTTTGATTTTTAAATCTTTAAATCTTTAAACATCTAAATTTTTGATATACGTTAAACATTGTGATATAATGAGTGATATATTCGAATTAAGATTAAATTCTGGAAAGTTACTTGAAGAAAACAAAAAAGTTCACGAAATAGGTGTTATTGCACTTGGTTCTTATCTAGAAAATCATGGTTCAGCATTACCTATCGATACAGATATTAAAATAGCGTCGTACGTGGCTTTGAATGTTGCATTGAAAACAGGTGTAAAATTTTTAGGCACTGTTTGTACATCTACAGAGTATGACTATGTCAAACATGGCATACATAACTCCTTAGAAGACATAACTTCTGAATTAGAATATATAATCATCAAATATTCGAAAATAGGTGTAAATAAATTTTTAATAATTAATTGCCACGGCGGTAATTCTGATATTTCCAAAAAAATAGATTTCTTAAAGGAAAATGTCAAAAAAAGACTCGAAACCAATTACTGCGAAGAGTCATATTTAGATTTGGATTTAGGCCATCTTAAAAAAATAAAACATAATTTTAAAGATTATGGAAATGTCGAAAAATTAAAAATTGATATAAAATCCTTTGGATACATTCACGCCTATAGTGAAGAATTATCGATTGGGAAATATATTGGAATCTACGAAGAGAAAAAAATGGATAAACATAATCCTTTAAACTATGAAGAAATAGGAATGGTCGGATTGGTGGAAGCACGTCAAAATAATAAATATATTAATGAAGAAGCTGAAATGGTTGAAAATAAACCTGCAATCGTAGATGTTAATTATGGTAAAGAATTAACAGATCACATGATTAACGATAGTATTGAGTGTATTACAGAATTTTTAAAGGAATAGATATAATAAAATAAAAAATATAATAAAACTTAAAATAAGTTTAAGCTAATTTCAAATGTAAATTAATATATAATAAGACATCTCAATAAATTATAATTCAAAGATAAATAGTCTAATTAATATTTGGTGATAGTATGGTATGGGAAAATTCTCCTTCGCATATATGTAGAGGCGGAGATTTTAGGGGTCTTGCATTTTGTTGCCCTCCGGTTAAATATTGTCCATTACATAAAGCAATTGAAGTTCTTGGAATAACCCCTGACGAATTTTCAAAGCTTAAAGAGGATTTTGGAAAAAAAACAAGGCTAGGAGAAGGTAAGAATACCTGTTTTGGTAGCTTAGTTTGGTGCTGTAAAATAACAAAACCTTGTCCATTTAGAGATAGTGAAATGCTAAAAATAGGAATGGGCGAAGACGAGTATATGGAATTAAAACAAAAGCTTTCCGAAGAAATTTTAAAAAGTTCTAAAATCATTCAAGCGACAATTGAAAAATTTGCTGAAAAAGGAATTCCAAAAGAAGTTGCTGAAAAAGCTATACTCGAAACGGGCGATTTAGTTGAAGCTTATAAAGAAGCTCAAAAAATCGTTGCAGTTAGTGAAAACAAATAGAACGACAATAATGATAATGATAAAAATAGTAATAAAAATAATCAAATAAAAAAATTATTGCTAATATATTAAATAATAATATATTAAAAATTAATTCTTTTTTTAATACCATTATATAAATCAATTGAATTTCCATTTAAAAATGCCGACATCGTGTATATAACTCCTGGAGGCATTATTTCTATCGCAGAACCTTTTTCAACATAATAAACATTGTCAAAAGCAAGTAATCCACCATATATCATTCCTGCAATTTTTTTAAGGTCTTTAACCTCTTTTAATGTAATAATTACTACGGGATCGTCAGTAGTAATACCAGAATAACCTATACCGTGAATTTCTTTAGGGGTATTTGAAACACTTGACGAGCAATCATAACCATATTTTTTTCCTATTTCTTCCACAAATAAAGCTGCTTCATCTACAAAACTCTCGCCACAATAAGTATCAAAGGATATTATTATAGAATCCCCATATTGTGACTCGGTTTTAGCAATTGCATATGAAACACCTTCATCAGCATCTTCAGGGGTATTTGAAACACCGTTTAAATCGTCATAACTTTCCGCATATTTATGTAGTAAATTAAATATTGATTGATTAACTTCATTTACAAGACCTTCAGGTACTTGCGAAGTTATTACAATATCATCGCCAGTTACGTTTGTAATGGTTGATTTTACACCCAGGTCTTTAAATAAATTTCTTAATTCCCTATTTATTTTCGAATTAACTTCAGGATTAGTACCCACGTCATTTGAAGAGATATCTACGCTTATAGAAGATATGTAGTTTACCATAAATTCACTTCCATGATTTGAATTATGCTTATATCTTAACCGTGCTTATAATCGTAATTATAATTACAATTGAATTAAATTGAATTAAATTGTAAAATTTTTAATATGATTATTATGTTTCATTTAATATATAATATCTGAGATTTAAATTTAAAATAAAATTAAAAAAGCTAAATTTTAAAATTTCTAGAAAATTCATTCATTGAGGTATAAACGCCCAATCTTCGAATTTTCTCATTCATTGTATGGGTGGTATCTTCACTGAATTTTTTTAAAACATAGCTATCATATTTAAATTCGACATCTGTTTTTGCGTCAACCAGTACAAGACCTTCGGCAGGTCCAATTTGCGAACCCACCTTGAGTTTAGGGTTAAAAACTTTTTTCATATATTCTTCGATTTCTTCATTATTCATGTTCGAGATACCGATTTTTGAGATTAAACCAATAATTTTTCTAACCATGTTCCATAAAAAGCTCTTTCCATAAATATCCAAAGTTATAAAGTATTTATCATCTGAAACTTTTATATCATAAATTGTTCTGACAGGATCTCGGTTTTTCTTTTTATCTCTCTTAGATAAGTTATGAAAAGAATGAGTTCCAATCAAGCATTCTGAAACTTTTAAGACCCTGTTTAAATCGTGCAAATTACCGTATATGTCAACTTTTGGTAAGATATACCTATAATGCCTATGTTTCACTTCTGGAAAGCTATCTATTTTCTGATACCCTAAAACCCATATACCAGAACCATTACATCTTGAATATATATGCGATAATATGGGCTCTTTATCTAAATCATAAATTACAAAATTTCCAAGTGCTGAAACACCCAAATCTGTTCGACCCCCGTAGTATAAAGGTTTCTTAAACGTTGATAAATAACCACAATCTACTAAAATATTTGTTAAAACGTCACATACGGTTTTCTCGTGAGGTTGCAATTGAAAACTATATCTTCCATCATATGCTACTTTAAATATGTACATAATATCTCCAATTAATTTAATTTCAATATATCAATAAGACCTAAATTTTGTGATAATAGCAATAGAATATATCTAATTATTAATCGATAGAATAGATATATTATAATTAGTATATACAATATAATTATTATCAAATATCGTATCCTACATATGAATTAATGATTTATTAAATTATCTTTTATGAAAATGAATCTAAAAAAGGTGTAATTTTGAAATATTTACTTATAGACCCCAAAATATCAGGCATTTCCGGAGATATGTTAATAAATTCACTTTTGGATTTAACAGAACGGTATGATCTTATAGAGGACGTCATATCAAAAATAAATGAATTAGAAAATTGTAAATGTATTTCTGTAGATATTTTAAATATGAAAAAATTAGGAATAATGTCAAAATATATGGAAATTTTAATAGATGAAAAAAAGTTTCACAATCCTGAAATGCTTAAAAAATGTGTCTTAAAAGTATGTGAAAAATTGAATATGGCTGATGAAAGCATTTTAACCTGCGAAAACATTGTTGATGACCTAATACTTGCTGAAAAAAACATACATGGTGAGGATTTCCATTTACACGAAGTAGCTTCATTAGATACCGTTTTAGACATTGTAGGTAGTATATATATTTTGGAAAAGTGCGAATATTCATTAAATCAAATCATATCGACGTATCCTGTTTTAGGAAATGGATATGTAAATATAGACCATGGTATATTGCCAGTTCCGGTTCCTGCAGTTTTAGAAATACTTAAAAAACATAATGCACCATTTCAAAGACTTCAAACTCCAAAAAATGATAATTTGGATGAAATAGAAGTGGGCGAGCTTACAACACCTACTGGAATAGCTATATTATGCAATATAACGTCAGAATTTTGTAAAAGTTATCCTTCATCTAAAATTTTAAAAATAGGATATGGTGCAGGTACTAAAGACTTAAAACATACTCCTAATATATTAAGAGTTTTAGAAATTAGCAATTTGGACTTTGAAAATATTTCAGAGGAAAAAATGGCACTATTGGAAACTAATGTCGATGATATATCAGGGGAAATTATTGGACACGTGATTAACAAAGTAATGGAAGAAGGTGCTTCTGATGTCTTTGTAACGCCCGTTATCGGTAAAAAAAATAGACCTGCAAACAAAATAACAATTATTTGTAAATATGCAGAATTTGAAAAATACACAAAACTTTTGATGGAAGAAACTGGCACACTAGGAATTAGAATAACTGAATTTAACAGATACGTTGCAGATAGAAAATTATTACACATGTTAGTAGAACTTAACGATAGAAAATTTAGAATAAATGTAAAATACTCGTATATAAACAATAAATTGGTGAATATAAAACCAGAATACGAAGATTTAAAAAGAATATCTGAAGAACTAGAAATTCCATTAAGAAAAGTTTCTGAAATTGTAAAAAAACAATTTGATGAAAAAAGATTATTTTAAATATTCTTTAATCTTTTTGGATATATTTTGATATTTAACTATTTTTTTAATATTTTTAAAATTATTATTTTTATTTTAACTATTTTTATTTTTAATTTAAAGGAATTACCAAACTTTTAAATCAATTCCTTCTATTAATACCCTGTTTCCTTCTGCCTCTACAACTACGCCACTATGTACTTTTTGCATCATGCAGTGCGTAGGTATAAACTTCACAGTTTTTCCAACTTCTGGCATTTTACCTTTTGAAACGATGCCTTCAAAAGCCATTATAAGAGCCACGCCTACATTAACATAGTCCTTTTTCTCACCCGTTACCCTATGACACGGTCCTTCGATGTGTATAACGTGCATACCATGCGAAATATCTATTATCTTAGCGAAATGAGGCAAAGGGCATGCCAACGGCCTATATTGAATATAGTCGCCTATTTTTAAATCTTTAGCTAGTGGACTTGTAATTAACAAGGTTTCCCTGCATGAATGTTCATCCCGAAGTGGATCCAATAAAAAATCTGCTTCATAACCATCGATTAACCCAGTAAGCTCTTTATCGGTAGAACAGCAACCTTGTACTTTAGTTTCAGATTTTTTAATATTTTCAGTTATTAAATCTTTATTTTGATTTAATAAATCAGTTAATTCCTCAAAATTAGATTTAAAATCATCTTTTAAAAGAAATGGACATTTTTTAATATCGTCACCTAATAAAACGCTCTCAGTAAACAAGTCACATCTTTTAAAACCACAAGCTCCACAATTGTAATTAGGTAATAATTCGTTAATCATAGATTCCAAAGTTTTTTTATCTGAATTAGCCATATTCTCACCATTTAATAAAAAATATTAAAATTTATAAATATTATTCTCCCACGTACTTTGTAAATCCATCTATTCTTCTTAAAACTCCCCTATGGTACTTTTTAGCAATTCTTGTTTCTCCTACGCATAAAGTACATACGGAAAGTGGTGCATTATGCCTTAAAAGTTCATTTTCCAAATCTGTTATATCTTTAGCTTCGGTTATTTCTTCGGCTATTTCTGCACAACCTTGACCACTCAATCCATTTACGTCATAAATAGTACAGTTTGGATTCATTTCGAGCACTCGCTCCCTAAAAACTTCCCTTTCAGCTTGCGAAATTATATCTCCTTTTGTAATTGCTACAACATCTGCACTTGTTAAAAATGGTCCAACTTTTCTAGGCGTATTTGGACCTGACGTAGCATCTATCACACAAACACCTAAACTGTTTTTAGTATATGGTGCACAACGGTGGCATAAACCTGCGGTTTCAATAATTAAGGTATCGGTATTTTGCTCCTTAGCCCACTCCACCATTTCTTCAATATTATATATGGCAAAATGATCTGGACACATATCTTTACTAAGACCAATTAAAGTTGGAACCCCCAATTTACCATATCGTACATCATCATCCGTATATAAACAGTCTATCTTAATAACTGAGGTTTTTTTACCTTTTTTTTGCAATTGTTTAATTGTGTGAGTCATTACAGATGTTTTCCCCGCTCCCGGGGTACCTGCCACAATAACTACTTTCATAAATTCACCCAAAGATATATTTTATATTATTAAATTATTGTAATATTATTGTAAAATTATTATAAAATATTAAAATTATTGTAAAAATTAGATTTAAAAATATAAGTTAAATAATTGGCTTATTTAATATTTAATATTAATAGATAATTAGCATGTTTTACAAGTATTTTGGATATCTCCAATACTTAACTTCTCACCATGCCTTACTTTTTCACGCATTGAAAGCATCCAACCATCTAAATCGTTTAATCGTTTTGAAACTTCTTTTTCCTCGTCTGATGTCTCAATTATTTCAGTCATAGCTCCATTTTTCATTACAACTCGCCTATTAGTCATTAATGCCAAAACAGGGTCATGAGTAATTACCATTACAATTTTACCATAGCCTGCGAGTAACTCTAAAGCTTCGTGCTTTTTAATTCCTGCGTTTTCAATTTCATCAATCAATACAATAGGAGAGTCACTTATGACGGCTACATCTGCAACCATTAAACTTCTAGATTGCCCTCCACTTAATATTGTAAGGTTATAATCTTTTTTAATCGGTTCTCCGGTTAAATTATTTGCAAGGTCTATTACTTTATCAACTAAACCTTCAGAATTTATTCCCCTACTTTTCGCGTGCATTATTAAAAACTCTTCGACAGTCATGTCTGCTAAAAAGTTCATATTCTGAGATAATTGAGCAATTCTTCTTTTTCTAGGGTCTCTTCTCATATCGGAACTTGGAATTTCGTTGTTAATCATTATTTTCCTTCCTGAAACGGTATCTCCTTGTGATAATTGTTCAATATCACTTATCAAGTTTGATTTACCGCTACCTGTAGGGCCAACCACTCCAAAAATTTCTCCTTTTTTTACAATTAATTCTTTGACGTTTTCAGGATTTCCGCACTTATCAACGCCACCAATTATCTTAATTTCTTTGATTTCCATAACTTCACCATCCATACATATAAAGTAAAATTTTATTGATTTGATATATATGAATATATTCAAATTTAGTAATATTATTTAAGTATTTTACCGAAAGTATCGCCCCTAAGTCCGGTTCTAAGTGTTTCTAAGGAAATTACTTCATCAAAAGCTATATTTCCCAAATTTACGCTATTTCCAAATCTTTCTATAAATTCAACCTGTTGATTTTTAAGAGGGGCTTCGAAAATCAACTTTTTAAAGTCAATGTCTGAATTTACGATTTGTTCAAGGTCATCTTGTTTTAAATTGCCCTTTTCGTCGTAAAGTCCAATTGATTTACCACCTTCACGACCCTCTAAAATCACAAAATCAGAACCTGCTTCAATTTCAAGTTTTAAATCTGCTATCTTTTTAGAAATTGGGATTTTTGCGTCTTCTTCGATGCTTTTTTTACCGATTTCAGATAAAACTGTAAATCCATATTCTTTTGCTTTTTTAATACATTCGCACTTTAAATCAAAATCGATCTCCATTGAACCGTCTGAAATTTCAATACATTCAAAACCTAAATTCTTACAATAATCTAAAAATTCTAAAAATTTACCATCTTTAAGGGCATATTCAAATAATGTGCCCCCAGGATAGGGTTTTACACCATATTTTTTGTATATTTCTATTTTTTCCTTCAAAATTTCCTCAGATTGAACTGCAGAAGTCCCCCAACCGAATTTAGCACATGTTATATAGCTTCCAAAAACTTTCATGCTATGTTCCACGTATTCAGGACTTTGACCTTTGTCTATTATCATCGTTAATCCATTATGTACCGGTATTTTTAAAAATGAAAAAGATTGCATAGACTACCACCCAAATAAATATTTTCAATATATAGTATATTTAAATTTTTTAATATTTAAAAATTAATTGTGTTATAATAAAATATTATGTAAGAGAATATGTAAAGAATTCTATATTAATATATAATATCCTTATAAGAAAAATATTTTTACATATATATCTTAAGATACTATATTATTTTCTAATATGGATAACTCGGATATCATCAAATAAATAGTTTACTATTAAAAATTAAAATAATAACAATATTATAGTAGTAATACATAAATTAAAAAAACAATATTATGAAAATTTATCGTGAATAGGTAATTTATATTGAATTAAAAAGGAGTTGGTTTTGTGAAAATTACGAGAATGCACGGCGCTGGCGGTAAAGTAATGCAAAATTTAATAGGGGATGTAATATTAGGTAGTTTATCAACTACTCAGGTTAATGGTGGTATTGGACTTCAAGACTTAGACGATGGTTCTACAATACCTATTGGAGATAATGAAATAGTTTTTACAGTTGATGGCCATACAGTAGATCCGATATTTTTTAAAGGCGGAGATATTGGTAGAATTTCAGTGTGCGGTACTGTCAATGACCTTTCTGTTATGGGTGCAAAACCTTTAGCTCTTTCTATGTCTTTTGTTTTACCCGAAGGTTTTGATATAGCGCAGTTAAAAGAAATTATGGCTTCAATAAACCTTGCTTGCGAAGAAGCTGGTGTAGCAGTAATTACAGGTGACACAAAAGTTTCAAATGTTTCCGATATTATTATTTCATCTGCAGGGATAGGTATTGTTGAAAAAGGAAAAGCAGTTAGGGATAAGGGGATGAAAGAAGGAGATTCCATAATTGTAACGGGAAATCTTGCAGAACATGGGCTAACAATTCTATTAAGTAGAGAAGGCTTTGATTTAGAATCAAACCTAAAATCAGATGTTGCACCTGTTAACGGTTTAATTCAGTCCGTATTATCAGAGGGAATAATAATTAATGCGATGAAAGACCCTACGAGAGGAGGACTTGCAGATTCTTTGAATGAAATGGCTGAAAAAAGTGGTTTAGGGGTTACTTTACAAGAAGACAAGATACCATTAAGCGATGAAGTAAAATTTATATCTGAAGCTCTAGGTATTGACCCATTAACTGTTGCAAATGAAGGAAAAGTCGTCATGGCAATACCAAAAAAAGATGCTGAAAGAGCACTTGAAATTATTAAAGAACATCCCCTAGGTAAAAATGCGCAAATAGTTGGAGAAGTAACTTCCGAGCACAAAGGCGTAATTATGGAAACTTTAGTAGGTAAAAGAGTTGTCGATACCCCAATTGGAGACCCAATTCCTAGAGTTTGTTAAAATAACTATACAATGAGTATTAACTTTAATAATCTTTATATAATCTTATTTTTAATATATTTTATACCTCATTTTTTTATATTTTTTATATTTTTATTATAATTCATTTTCAGTTTTTATTTATCTTATTTGATAATTCTATTATTTTAAGAATATTTAATTAGATTATTAATTCCTAAAACGATCTGAATAATTTTATATATAATAGTATAGTTTATTGATTATTGAAGATTGAATGCTAAAAATTCAATTAAATAAGTATAAAATGCAAATTATTTATAAATTATATATTAATTGGTGTCATAATGGTAAATAACAACGAAATATTGGAACAATTACAAAGATATAGAGATTTAGACTTAAAATATGAAAAAGGAAACATATTTGGGTCCATGTGTACAAAACCTCACCCAATGACCTTGGAAATCATAAAAATGTTTTATGAAACTAACTTAGGGGACCCAGGTTTATTTAAAGGAACCAAAAAATTAGAAGAAGAATCTGTATCCAGGATTGGTAAATTACTAAACAATCCCGAAGCTTTTGGATACATTATTTCGGGAGGTACTGAAGCTAATATAACAGCCATGCGTTTGTTTAATAATATAGCTAAATCTAACTTAAATAGTGCCAATAGTACAATAACACCTTCAAATATAATAATACCGGAAACAGCTCACTTTTCATTTGATAAATCAAAAGATATGATGAATTTGAACTTAATAAGACCTCCTTTAACAGAATATTACACATCTGATGTAAAATGGATTAAAGACTATGTTGAAGATACAATACCCAAAAATGAAGAAAATCATGTTTCAGGACTTGTAGGTATTGCAGGGTGTACAGAATTAGGAACTATAGATAATATAAAAGAATTATCTAAAATAGCGTACGAAAATGACATACCATTACATGTGGATGCCGCATTTGGTGGCTTTGTGATACCATTCTTAGAGGACAAGTATAAACTCAAAAATTATAATTATAATTTCGACTTTAATCTTGAAGGTGTAACCACCATTACAATCGATCCTCATAAAATGGGATTGTCCCCAATATCTGCAGGAGGAATAATATTCAGAAATAAAAGCTACAAGACTTATTTAGATATTGAAGCTCCTTACTTAACAGAAACGTTACAAGCCACGATATTAGGTACACGTACTGGCGTAGGGGCTGCCACTACATGGGGATTACTAAAATTATTAGGCAAGGAAGGATACGCTAAAATAACAAATGAGTGTATGGAAAAAACTGCTTATCTAACTAGAAAATTAAAGGAAAATGGTTTTGAAACAGTCATTGAACCTGTCTTAAATATTGTAGCAATTAAAGATGAAAATGCAAAAGAAACCTGCAAAAAATTAAAGGAAAAAGGAATTTATGTTTCAGTCTGTAGGTGTACTAATGCCCTTAGAATCGTAATTATGCCCCATTTAGAATTTGAACATCTTGATAATTTAATAACTAATCTTTGTGATGTAAATAAAAAATAGAATTAAGTTAAAAAGTACTAAAAAATTACTATTTATCGATATATGCAAATAAATATATAAATAGGATACTATATAATAATAAAATAATTTAATATACATTAATAACTAATATAAATAAAAATATTAAAATAGCCTTAAAATAAAAATATATCAATGTTGGTGAATTTATGAAAATTTACATGGATGGAAAATTCGTAAATAAAGAAGATGCCAAAGTTTCAGTATATGACCATGGTTTATTATATGGAGATGGGGTATTCGAAGGTATAAGAGCTTACGAAGGTGTTGTATTTAAATTAAAAGAACACGTTGATAGATTGTATGAATCAGCTGCGTCTTTAGATATTAAAATTGATATAAGCAGAGAAGAAATGTCTAAAGTAGTAATAGAAACATTAAAAGTAAATGAATTAAATGATGCATACATAAGGCTCGTAGTTACAAGAGGAGTAGGGGACTTAGGTTTAGATCCAAGAAAATGTTCAAAACCTACTATATTCTGTATTGCAGAACCTATGAATCCTTTATTAGGTGACCAGGGTATAAAAACTATTGTTTCAGGAATTAGAAGATTACCAGTGGATGTTTTAAACCCTGCTGTTAAATCATTAAACTACTTAAACAGTATTCTTGCAAAAATACAAGCTAACGCTGCAGGCGTTCACGAAGCTTTCTTATTAGATAAAAATGGATATGTTGCAGAAGGAACTGGAGACAACGTATTTGTAGTTAAAAAGGGAGTTATAAGAACACCGCCTGTATCAACAAGCGTATTAAGAGGTATTACAAGAGATACTGCAATAGAATTGGCAAAAGAAGCAGGATATACAATTTTAGAGGAAAATTTAACAATTCACGATTTGTACACTGCGGACGAATTATTTATTACAGGTACTGCTGCTGAATTAATTCATGTTGTAGAAATTGACGGTAGAATCATCAACAATGGTGAAGCTGGAGAAATTACAAAAGATTTACTAAGCAGATTTATCGAAATCAGAGGAAAAATTGGCGATAAAATAGAATAAACTAGAATAAACTAGAATAGAATAAATTCTCAATAAATTATATTAAAATAAACTATCTTTACTATTTTTTTATTATATTATAGGATGTTATAGTGTAATATATTGTATTTTATGTAGCATATCATACTTTAAACTAATAATCGTGAATCAAATTAAAAAAATTAGCTCTTTTGTATATTTAAAAATTAAATAGATTTAAAAAAAGTTAAAAGAATTATTCTAAATTATTTGGAGTTTAAAGGGTAGTTTGGTGCTTCATTTGTAATTAAAACATCATGCGGGTGACTTTCTTTTTGCCCACTTTGTGTTATTATCACAAATCTAGCTTTTTCGTGCATTTCTCCAATGTTTTCAGAACCACAGTACCCCATTGATGATCTTAAGCCACCTGCAATTTGGAATAATATATCGCTAACTGAACCTTTGTAAGGTACTGCACCTTCAATTCCTTCTGGAACTAACTTAGTGTGTTTCATGTGTGCTCCGTCACTTTTTTGGAAGTATCTGTCTGCAACGTTTCCAGAACTACCGCACATTGCACCTAATGAACCCATTCCCCTATATTGTTTGTATTTTCTACCATTAATTGTTATTAACTGCCCTGGTGCTTCATCAGTACCTGCTAAAAGACTTCCCAACATAACTGCGGAAGCTCCTGCAGCTATTGCTTTTGCAACGTCTCCACTGTATTTAATACCACCATCAGCTATTACAGGTACCCCGTATTTTTTTGCAACGTCTGCAATTTCAGCTATTGCTGTTAATTGTGGTACCCCAACTCCTGCAACAACTCTTGTTGTACAGATTGAACCTGGTCCAATACCTACTTTAATAGCATCTGCACCGGCTTTAATTAAATCTTCTGCTGCTTCTGGGGTAGCAATGTTACCAACGAATAATTTAACCTTTGTTCCATTTAATAATTCTTTAAATTTCTTAACGTTCTCAACTACAGCCATATTGTGAGCGTGTGCGCAATCAATTGCAATAACGTCAACTTTCGCTTCAATTAATGCTTTTGCTCTTTCAAAATCATTTGGACCGCAAGCTGCAGCAACTAATAAATTTCCTTCTTCGTCCCTAACTGCTTCAGGATATTTTCTTCTCTTTAATATGTCTCTTAATGTAACCATTCCAATTAAAACATTGGTTTCTTTCTCCAAAATAGGCATTCTTTCGATTTTATTCTCATATAATCGGTTTAATATTTCTTCGTAAGGCGTATCTTCGTGCGCATGTAATACATCCTTAGTCATGACATCTTTTACTTTTAAATTCATATCTGGTATGAATTTTAAATCTCTTGTTGTAATGATGCCCAAAAGAGTCTTATTATCGTCCACTACTGGAAGTCCGCTGATTTCATTTTCGTACATTATCATTTCAGCGTCTGAAACAGTTAATTCTGGTGATACCGTAACTACTTCTCTAACCACTAAATTTTCAGCCCTTTTAACTGCGCTTACTTGTTTTACTTGTTCTTCAATGGTCATATTTCTGTGAATTACTGCCATTCCCCCTCTTCTAGCTAAAGCAATAGCCATTTCTTTTTCTGAAACCGTATCCATAGCTGCAGAAATTACAGGTACGTTTAAGTTAACCCCTGATAAATTGGTGCTTAAACTAGTACTTTTTGGCTCCACGTATGATTTATTAGGTATTAATAAAACATCATCAAATGTATATGCTTTTGTAGCATTGTTTATTTTATCTGAAAACAAATTATCACCATGTATCCTTTTTCATATATTGAATGAATTAGTATATAAATACTTTGGATAACATAATATCTTTACCAAAATTTGATTACAAGTTTTTTTAGCAGATCATTTGAAACCATTATTTGATTTTAGTAAATTATATGTTAATATGATTTATGATTTTAAAAATATATAAATTAAAATACTAACTTAATAATAAAACTAGAGAAAAATATAATATAAAAATTAGATAAATTAGATAAATTAGGTAAAAAATTATTAATGAGATGATATTATCAAAAATGAGGAACTTTCAAAAATATCTAAAGAATTACTATCAGGGGCTAAAATGTTAGGAAAACATTGTAAAACCTGCAATTTCCCCCTATTTGAAAAAAGTGGAATAGAGTATTGTCCAAATTGTAAAGGTAATACGCCCCCTACGGATGATAAAAACGAAATAAATTCCATAAATTTAAAAAATATAAATTATAACAAAGTAATTGAAGATAAAATAAGTTTTTTGTGTAATTTACTTAATAAAGAAACTGATTTAGATAATATTCATAAAATTAGCAATTTAATATCTGAATTATTAGAACTTTCCAATAAATTGAATGATTTTCAAAAAAGTAGAAAGTAGAAATTAAAGAGTAGAATGTAAAAACCATAAAAAATTATTTTAAAAGATGTATTGGTAGATTAGGTGTTATTAAATATAATATTTGCAGAATTTTCCAGCCCTATAAATCCACCTATACCATCTAAAAGCATCTGTACTGCTATTGCCATGAGCATTAAACCCATTAATTTCGTAAGTACATTAAAACCAACTTTTCCAAGCTTTTTTTCCAAGTCTTTTGAAAACCTAAGTATAATATATGAAATTACGATACACATTATTAAAGCCATTGTTAAATACATTAAATGTATATAGCTACTAGATTGTGCAGTTAGTGCTATCATGGTACTTATAGCACCAGGGCCCGCATATAATGGTATGGTAAGAGGAACTACGGAAATATCTTCCACTTCATAACATTGTTCGGGCAAATTAGATTTTAATGCCTTCTGTTTTGTAGAATTACCGGTTATAATCTCCAAAGCTACAATAAAGACTAAAACTCCCCCTGTTATACGTATTGCAGGTATGGATACACCGAAGAATGCAATGATATATTTCCCCAATAACCCCGATACTAACAATATCAAAAATGCTGCAACCATTGATTTTTGGATTATTTTAACTTTCTCAGACTCCGAATAACCGCTAGTTAAGGATAAAAACGGAGGAATCACACCAAAAGGATTCAATATAGCAAATAATGATGAAAATAATATAAAAACCATCTGAAAATCAATTATCATAAATACACACCACGAATATTATTGAATTATAAGATTAGTACCTATGGATAATCATATATTTAAATATATGGGATATCTGTTAAAATTAAAAAATGATACATCCAGGGCGTAAAATAAAATTAAAATAAAAATAAGATAATTAAATTATTAAATTGAAGATATAAGTTATTAAATCAATTTATAACCTGTATTATTACCTTTTGAAACAATTATTTCCCCATCCAATCCTTCTTTATCAAAAAATTCATTGGATTGTTCCATAATTTCTTTTTTATCCCCTAATGAATATATTGTAGGTCCAAAACTTGATAACCCGCTGTATGAAGTATTTTGTAAGTGTTTGAGTAGATTTTTTAATGTAGAGTTCTGCAATTGAACTTCCGCACCTTTAAAACCTAAACCTTGTATTTCATTTATACATTCTCCAAAAGACTTCATATTATTTTCAATAACTGCAGGCATCATCTTCATAAGTACGAGTCTACAGAATCTATTTACATAATCTTCAGGAACAGGGCAGTATTTTTTAAAGATATCTACTTCCTTTTTATCAGATACTTGCTCTTCAGTCGGAATTTTAGGTATAGTTAAAACGACTTCCCAGTTAAAGTCATGTCTAAATAACAAAGGAGCTGGCTTAACGTTTTTTGAAGCTGAAGATGGTCGATAATCTGTTTTTTCACCAGATTCTCCAAAGCTGTGCCCTCCATCTACTATAAAACCTCCAAATTCAAATCCAGAAACTCCGATACCCGAAGTACCTCCCCTTCCAGTTAATTTTGCAATGGAATACGCATCTAAATCATGCCCATAAATTGAAGAGGTTAATTTACCAGTTGATAACGAAACCTGCGTTCCACTACCTAATCCAGTATGTGCAGGAATTACTTCGTTTACTTGTAAATAAACTCCTTCCTGACCTATTTCAGATAATACATTTTTTGCAGAGTTGTATATCCTATCATGCAATGATTTTAAATCTTCTTCAGGGGTATTATTCATTATAGAGTTACTAAATTCTATTTCTATTTCATTACTTTCTTTTCCGGAAATTTCACAATTGGGATGGTCTAATGTAGCACCTATACCACCGTCAATTCGTCCAACACTACCATTCATATCTATAAGTCCCATATGTATCCTACAAGGGGATATTATTTTCATAATAATCTACTCCATTATTAAAATACCATTCACAGTAGATGTAGCAATTCGATATTTTTTTGTCAAATTATACAATTTATAAAGTTATAAAGTTATAAAAATTTTGGATTATTGTACTATATTAAAATTACGATATAATAATACTATTTTATTATATTAATTCTTCCATTAAGTCGCCTCTTGTAATTATACCTTCCAAAATACCATTATTTACAACAGGTAACCTATTTATTTTTTTATCTGCCATTAAAGTTGCTGCATCAGATACCGAAGAGTCCGCGGTTATATAAATAACATCCGTAGTCATAATCTCTGAAACTTTGGTTTTTAAGGCTTCATTTATTTCTTTTCGGTATTCATCCATCTTAAATATTGTCTTTAAAGGTAATTCGACCAAATCTAAAGGTGAAGGAGCTATCAAGTTTATATCACTATCCTGAACAACTAAAGCTCGTATAACATCACTTTCAGAAACAATACCAACTAAATAATTGTCATTATCCAATACGGGAACTCCACTTATTTTATGAGTTCTTAATAATTTTATTAAATCATATATCTCATCGTCTTGTTTAATTGAAATAGGTTTCTTCATGATTTCTTTTATAGTCATTTCTATCAACCGCCGATATAATAATTTAATACAAATTTAATAATATACTACAAAACTAATATTAATAATAAGAAATAATGTAATTTTAAAAATTTTATTGTTCCTTGATATGGTTAATCCATAAATTTATATATTTAATAATATACTTAACATATTAACTTTTGATATATAATATAATATGATATACTTTTTAACCCATATTTTATATATCTTAGCCCATATTTATATTGTGCATATTTAATCCACCAAAAAGTAAAGATGGGAATATTAAAATTACAAGTAATTATATGATTTAATTTGTCAAAATGAATTTAATAATTAATTTACACGTGATAACCATGATTAAAATTAATAACGGACAGAATGAATGTGAAATACATTTAATAGGTACTGCGCACGTATCAGATAAAAGTATAGAAGATGTATCAAAAGCCGTTAAGGAAATAAATCCCGATATTATTGCCATAGAACTTGATCAGAATAGATTTTTCAAAATGTTTCAAGAACGTAAGGGCACCATCTTTTCAAAAAATTTAAATGGAAACAAAATATCCTCAATATATGTGGTACAGGAATTAGAAACTTTAAACGTAGCTAATAAACCAGTTAATGAACTTGATGCTCAGAATATTGATAATTTAGAAGAATTAAGAAAAGAAAGTAGCAAAAAGCACGTTATGCTATTAGAATTGTCCAATGCAGAAGACTTGGCAGTCGAAGAGAAAAAATTAATGATTGTAGCAGATAGTCAGGGAAGAATAAATTCACTATCCTACTTAATACCTAAAATTAAGGAAGAATTGGAAGATAATGAATTGGAAAACGAAATAGAACTAGTAGAAAATAAAGAAAATGATGAAAATAATGGAACTCAGACTGAAAATGAGTCAGAAATGGAAAATAGGATTGAATATAATTTAATGCCCGTAAATTTGAATAACTACCATATACTAAGGTTACCTTTAGAAGATAAACCTATGGACTTGATGACGGCCATAAAACACAACAAAATGAGTCAGTACCTACTACATAATGTATTAGCAGATTTTCAAAAAACTATTGGTGAAAAATTTAACATAAAACCAGGTAGTGAGATGAAAGAAGCCATATCGTTGAGTATAGATAGTCAAAAACCGCTTTTGTTAATGGATAGACCCATAGATATTACACTATCAAGATTAATAAACAGTATGAGTTTAAAAGATAAAATAAAACTCTTTACAGATTTGTATAGTGGAGATAGTGAAGAAATAGAACTTGACAAGGAAACCATTGATGAAATGATAGGAAGCGCTGATGAATTAATCGAAATATTGAAGGATGCGTCACCAACATTCTATACAGTATTGGTTGATGAAAGGGACAAATATATGGCTAAAAACCTATACGACTATAGTTTTGGAAGAGACAAAATAGTTGCAATAATTGGTGCAGGTCATAAAAAAGGTATTACAAACTACTTAAGGGATTTGGAAAATAAAAAAACCATAGACTTATCAGAAATAATGGATACTAAAAAAAAAGATTCCTTAATTAAAAAAATATTCAAATGGATACTAAAACTGATACCTTTCGCAATATTGGCAATTATAATCTACGGATTTTACATTGCGTCCTCAAATCCGGAATTATTACAACAATTGACAATTGAATGGATATTAATTAATGGAATATTGTCTTCATTGGGCGTAATTATTGCTAGAGGAAAACCACTAACTGCGATTGTTGCATTTATAGCAGCCCCATTAACTTCATTATGTCCATTTATAGGGGCTGGATGGGTAGCAGGAGCCATGGAATTAAAATACAGGCCTGTATCACTTAATGATATACAAAATATATTTAAAGTAGATAGTATAAGTCAATTACTTGAAATAAATACTATGAAAATTTTGATGGTTGCTGCATTGGCAAATTTGGGAAGTACTATCGGCACATTGTACTTTTCAGCAAGATTTTTGGGAGTTTAACTCTTAAATCTCAAATTATCTACTATTTTATTTTTAATTTAATTATTAACTTTTATTTTTTTATTTTTTTATTTTTAGTTATTTTTTTATTTGTTGAAACTCAAAAGATTATTATATATATTTAAAATACATTTTATCTTATTATAAATATAATTGATAGATTTAAACGGTGAATTTAATTATGAATTGGAAAGGGCATGTTACATTGGGCATTATTATGGGATTACCATTTATATCATCTCCAGAACAGATTTTTTTAGTTGTTGCAGGTGCTTTATACCCAGATTTAGATCATGATGTAAAATCAGAAATCGTCAATAGGGGGCTATACATTGCAGGGGGCTTTTTAGCATTGTTGATATTAAGCTATTTGTTTAAACCAGCATTTTTTAATCTAGATTACTTTATAGCGGCCATATTAACCGCTTTAATATATGCAATACCATATTATGCAGATCATCGGGGATTAACACATACTTTCATAGCTATGATACTTGGTTCTATAGCCTTAGGATATATCGTACTAAAATTATCGATATTATCTCCGATAATGGCCTGTATTATTGCATTAATTATGGTAACAAACGATAAACTATTAGCGAAAACCATATCTATTGCAGTTGCAAGCTGGATAGTATTTTATTTTTTAATACCTCCAGCTTTAAATTTACAAGGTCTATCCCATTTTGCTATTCCAATATTTATCGGATATTTGTCCCATATCGTTGGCGATTGCGTAACGCCCATGGGTTGTAAAGCACTTTATCCATTGAAACGTACTTTAAGGAGACCTGAAGCCTTAATTATGGGTGCGTTTTGGCTTTTAGCAGTTATATACGTCCATAAATTTTTATAAAGAATATTAGACTATAAATTCAAATCAGTACTTTATTAAATAACAAATTACAAATATTCTTAAGAAGAAATTATATAATTAGTTAAAACGCAAGAACTATAATAAATAGATTATAAATCATAAAAACTGAAATAGGGGTGAAATTATCACCGGTTTCAACTCAAAAGAGCCTTTAAAGTTAACTCATAAAATAGATATTCCCTTAGATGTATGGGAGGAAAACGTTAAGGAATATATATCAAATTACAACGCCGTAACAAAAGAAACTGGCAAATTATTCATATTTGCAGGAGACCAGAAAATAGAACACTTGAATAACGATTTCAAAGGGGATGGGATATCTATTGAAGATTCAAATCCAGATCATTTGTTTAAAATAGCTAAATACGGTAAAATTGGAGCTTTTGCCACTCAGTTTGGATTGATATGTAGATATGGAAGGGATTATCCAGATATAGACTACATCGTAAAATTAAATTCAAAGACTAATTTAGTAGAAACTTGTCAAAAAGACCCCATTAGTACGTTATTGATTGATGTAAATGAAATAGTGGAATTTAAAAAGAGAACGGGCTTAAAAATAAGGGGAATAGGATATACCATCTATTTGGGAAGTGAATTTGAAAATATTATGTTATCAGAAGCCAGTCGGTTAATTCATGAAGCCCATAAAAATGGATTAATTGCAGTTATATGGATCTACCCTCGAGGTAAAGCCATTAGAAATGAAAAAGACTCGAATTTAATTGCAGGAGCTACGGGAGTAGGGGCTTGCATAGGTGCTGATTTCGTAAAAGTTAATTATCCGAAATCTAAAGAACCAGAAATAGATTTCAAAGATGCAGTAGCTTCTGCAGGTAGAACGAAAGTGATATGTGCGGGGGGATCTAGTAAAAAACCAGAAGAGTTTTTAAAAATCCTTTCTGAGCAAATAAATATTAGTGGGGCGTCAGGTTGTGCCACAGGGCGAAATATTCACCAAAAATCATTATTAGACGCTGTAGCTTTGACATATGCAATTAATGAGATAGTTTACAATAATAAAATTATAGAAGATGCCTTAGAATTCTTAAAACCAGAAATAAAAGAAAAAATAAGAGATGAAATACTTTTAAAACAGTATGAATCTGAAAAAATAAAATAAACTAAGATAAAAAAATATATTAAAAAAATTAAAAATAAAGAGTAAAAATAATAAATAAAATTAAATTATAAAAAAATAAATCTTGGTGGAAGTATGGATAAGGATATGGAAATGGTAGTTAATTTAGTGGAAATTTTGGAAAAAAAAGGAGTTGGTGTTCAACTATCTGTTGAAGACCAGAAAACTGTAGAAATTACAGTTAAAGATAAAAAAATAGATATAAATATTGTAAAACCTGCAAATATTGGAAAATTATTAAAAGAATTAGATTTACCAATGGGAAATAAATAAAAGATAAATAAGAGAATAGGTATTTGATTAAATAAGTAAATAATTGATAAATAAAATAATATTATTCAATATTATTTTTTAATTTTTTTACAACAAAGTCTTTTTTAGCAATTGCTTCATCACATGATTTTGCAACTTTTGACTTCATGTCTTCGAAATCTTCAGGTTTTTGCTCTCCAACTATTTTTTTAACCGGAGTATATGCAGCCTCCCTAAATTTAGGTATTAATGGTATTTTCTCCCCGTTATCGATTAAATAGCTAGTATCACCTTCTGCAACTACCCCAATAACTTCAGCACCCGTGTGTTCCTTAATTTCTTCAACCTTATCTTTTGGAGCTATAATTAACAAGCTGTCTATTGAAACTCCTAATGGGTCAATATTAAGATTTTCCAACATTTTTAATACTTTTTCATCCACTAAATTGTAAATTTTTTCTTTTTCAACTTGTAAAGATACGTTTGCAGTATTAGAGATTTCATAAGCATCTCCTCTAAGACCACCGTTAGTTACGTCAGTCATCACGTGAATATCTTTTAATAAATCCGCCTTTATTAATCCTTTGCAAGCTTTCAAGAAATCAACGTTTATAGTTTGGTTTATAGCATCAAAGTCCCCATAATAAAGACCGGTTGTAGATATAGTACCGCCACCACTACCTTTAGTCATTAATATTACATCGCCTACTTCAGCTCTTTTTCTTGCAGTTGGCTTTCCTTCATCTATTACACCTATTGCAGCTACTGAACTTACCAAACGGTCACCCAATACCATGTCACCGCCCACTCTTAAGGTACTACCTGCAACTAAAGGTACGTTTATAGCCTCTGAAACAGCACAAATACCTGCAGTATACTCTAAGATTTTTGCAACATCTCCGTCATCTGCTAAATGGACATCACTAATTAATGCAACTGCGTCAGCACCCATAACATAAACATCTCTCAAGGCAGCTCTTGCAACGTGGAAACCAGCCAAAAATGGGAAATCGCTTAATCGTGAGTGAGTACCATCTACCGCTACCACAACGTATTTTGCATCTGCTCTTACAACACCTGCATCGTCTTGCTCAGTACTATCAACTTCAGTTATCTGATTTGTAGTTCCGATTATACGAGCTATTTCTCGATGTACAAAGAAATCACCCTGTCCTCTGCTACCTACGCCCATTTTACCCATGGTAACGTCGGAAGTACTTGAACCCAATAGGTATTTTAAGTCATTATCTTCGATATCTTTGTATTTTTCCGTTGTTTTAACTTCTTCAATTACTGCATTGACAAATTTCTTCGCCCATTCTTCATTTACGTCTTTTAATTCTAAAACACGTTTAAAACCCACATCTATTATCTTATCTTCAGAAACGCCCTTTTTTAAATTTCTTCTAACATATCCTTCGATATCCATATGAAACACCAACATATTGAAATATTTGTAAATTAGTAGTTAGTTAAATTATAAAATAACAATTTTAAATGAATTTACTATCATGATATTGTTTACCATAGAATAAAGTAACATATCGTAATAGCTCGTAATATACATAATATTTTAATAAATGTAATCTCCATGTAAAAATAAAAATTTAAAGATAAAATGGGATTATTATTAACTCTTGCAATTTACTTAAATATTATTTGAATATTAGTTAAGTATTAGTTGAGTATTAATTAAAATTAATTTTCACTCAATTTCAATATAGCTTCTGCTATATCTCCGTTAGCTTCTTCCAATGCTTTTTTAGCTTCTTCTTCGGTAACATTGCATTGTGAAACTACCATTTCGATGTCTTCTTTTGTTACATCTAAAGTTACTTCAACATCTTCTATTTTTTCCACCGTTTTAGCAACTTTTTTAGCCCTACCGGTTATGGAATATGTTTTATTACCCATCATGTCCATTACCTGAACTTTTGGCTTTTCAAAAACTAAAAGCTTGTCATCTAATTCAATGGTGACTTTTAAAGCTTTAATGTCTTTTGCATCCATACCCATATCTTTCATCATATTTTGCATTTGTTTTATCATTCTTGGATTCATTCTTCCGCCACCTGGGAACATAAAAAACACCTCTGAGTCGATATATACTTTTTATAACCATAATCATGGATGATAATAATTAATAGTTTAAGATTATTGTCATTATTGTCATTTTTTCTAAGATTATGACGATTGCTATAAATTATAGATATTTATATGATATATAGTTTTTCAATCTAATTAAGCATAAAAATTTTAAAAGTAATACAATTATAAATTCAATTCATAAATTATATATTAAATACAAATATATTATTATTAATATATTTTAATCAGTGTTTTAAAAATATTTGAATATTATAATTTATTAAAATCTTAAAATAGCAAAATAATAGGGATATAAAGGTTAAATGAGGGCATATGATGGATATTAATAGTAAAACAATAATTAAAAAAGCAATTGATAAAATAAGTGATTTTAGTAAAGAAATAGATAGGGATGTAAAAATTATGCACGTATGTGGTTCCCACGAGCATACAATTTGCAATTACGGAATAAGAGACGTTTTACCGGAAAATATAACTGTTGTACCGGGACCTGGCTGTCCTGTATGCGTTACGACACAAAAAGAAATTGATGAGGCCATATATTTAGCAGAAGAAGGTTATACAATAGCTACGTTGGGTGACATGTATAGGGTTCCAGGTAGCGATAAATCATTGATGCAATTACAATCTGAGGGTTCAGATGTTAGGATTGTATCCGGAATACCCGAAGCTGTGAAAATAGCAAAAACCACTGACAAAAAAGTAGTTTTTGTTGCAATAGGATTTGAAACTACCGCTCCGACGACAGCTGCTGAATTAATATCGCTAAAATCTAGATACGATAGTCTAAAAAATTCAAATTCAGATAACAATCTTAATTTTTACATCCATAATTGTCACAGGCAGACGCCACCAGTGATGGATTTCTTACTAGGCGGGGGCTCCAAACTAAATCTAGATGGGTTTATATGCCCAGGTCACGTCTCTACAATCACAGGATTAAAACCATATTACACACCTTGCGAAAAATATCATGCTCCAATGGTTATTGCAGGTTTTGAGCCTACAGATGTTCTTATGTCACTAGTAATGCTATTAAAACAAATTAAAGATGGCGTTGCAAAAGTAGAAAATGAATACATCAGAGGAGTTAGGGAAGAAGGAAATGTTGTAGCCCAGAAAATGATAAATACAGTATTTAAGGATAAAGATGTAGCTTGGAGAGGATTCCCCATCATCAAAAACGGAGGATTTGATTTAAAAGATGAATTTAAGCAGTACGATATTAAAAACATTATCGATATGCCAGAAATCAAAGAAAAAATAAATAAAGGATGTATATGTAGTGAAATATTGAGGGGTGAAAAGCTACCTACTGATTGCAAACTATTTGGAAAAGCTTGTGACCCAATTAACCCAGTTGGTAGCTGTATGGTATCGGATGAAGGAACTTGTAGAATATTTTATAAGTATAAAAAACTAATGTAATTAGTTATTAAAAATAAAAAAATAAAGTAAAAAATAAATATTGTAGATTAAATAAATCTAAAGTAAGATGGGAAAATATGAAAAATACAAATGAATTAAAAGTTATGGATGTTAAAAATAAAAATAATGGAAGTAATTATTATAAAAAATCCATATCGAATATTTCTGAAGTATCAGATATTGTTGAAGAATTATTTAATGTATCAGCAATATATTTAACGGATGATGTTAAAAAAGCACTTGAAAATGCTGAAAATATTGAAGAAAAACAAATATCGAAAGATATTTTAAAGGCAATTATAAAAAATAATGAGATTGCAGAAAATAAAAAAATACCTTTGTGTCAAGATACTGGTGTACCAGTCGTATTTTTAAAAATAGGCACCAATATAGATTCAAATAACATAATGGAAATAATCGATAATATAAAATTGGGTGTAGAACAAGCTACTTCATCAGTCCCTTTAAGACCTAACGTAGTTAATCCATTAACTAGGGAGAATTTAAAGACAAATACGGGTTTAGGTTCTCCATTTGTTAATTTTGAATTTGATAAAAATCTTGAAAAAGAAATAGAAATTACGGTGTTTCCAAAAGGGGCAGGTAGCGAAAATATGAGTGCTTTAAAGATGCTAACTCCTGCGGAAGGAATAAATGGTATAACAAAATTTATATTGGACACTGTTGTATCTTCAGGCGGTAAACCTTGCCCCCCTATCGTTTTAGGGATAGGTATTGGAGGAACTGCTGATTTATCATTAAAATTAGCAAAAAAAGCACTTTTAAGAAATTTGGGGGAAAGGAATACTGATAAAAAAATTTCTAAAATGGAAGAAGAATTATTAGAAATGATAAATTCGTTAAAAATAGGCGCAATGGGTCTCGGAGGAAATACAACTGCGTTGGATGTATTTATTGAAATTAACGGTTGTCACACTGCTTCCTTACCTGTAGGAATCTGTATTCAGTGTTGGGCAGATCGAAAAGCTACTGCAAAAATTAAAATTTTATAATGACCATATTTAAAAATAAAAAATAGAAAAAAGAATATGAATATTTATCATTTGTATAATTTATTAATAAATTATATTTACTCTATCTTATTTTAGTTATTATTTTCTTTTTAATTTATTATTTTTTAGAATAAATTAATTGCATTTGTTTTTTTCATTATTCTTATCATTATTTCAGGTATCATTGTAGTGATTACAGACTTATCCGCATTTTTAATAACTTCTTTATCACTTCCATTGCAAGCGTAAGCATTGATACCATTATCATTTAAAATTTTGATGGTTGCTTTTTCTACCCAGGGATCCACATCGCTGATGTAAACTTCTTCAGGCTTTAAATTATTAGCAATTCCCCAAGAAATGTATCTTGCACCCAATAAACCTAATTTATCGTAATTTCCAAGCTCTTCTTCTAAAGAATTTAAATTTTTACCAAAATAAGGTTTTCTACCCAAATTACTATCTTTAACGGTTGTCCAATGTGCATCCCCTATAAAGTAGTCCCCTACAGTTTCAGGATAGATGTATGATTTATTATTATACGTTAAAAACTTATTACCCTTGGATATTGCCGACAATTGGTTCTTAGTTGCTAAACATATATTTAAATTAGCCAACTCTTCTTTCACTATGCTTAAAACCCTTGGAAGTCCAAAATTAGTTCTTTTTGCAGTCCCAGGTGCATATCCGCACATATAGCCATGGTGATTACCTACAAAACCAGTCAATATAACATTTAATCCACTTCGTAGACCGATTCTGCATTCATCTTCATAAGCCCCATTTGTAGCTACAACGCCCCCTTTTACCAATATACGAGAAGCAACTATTGATTTAGCAAAATCTTTTAACCTATCGTTTGAACGATTAAAAGGACCACCTTCGACCACGAATACGTCCACATCTAAATCATTACAGGCAGTTAATCCTGTTATTAAATCGTCATAACCATCGCCAATGTGAAAAATACCCTCTATACCTTTTCCAAATTTTTTTGAAGCACGGACTACTTTTTCCATTTCATCGATAGATGCACTATGCTCTTCGCCACCCTGCTCTTTTACCACGTTTACGCAGACTGTGGAAGATTTTTTTATCCAATCTTCAAATTCATAAGCATATTTTTGCTCTTTATCTAAAAGACGCTTATGTATCCTATCTTTTGGACAACCTTTGTAGGGAGGACCTTGATTATAACATTCGCCCATACAATGTGTTATCTCTTTTGGGAATCGCATAGGTCCATTTTCACCAAAATGATCTAAATCAAGAGGTACATCGACTAAATTATATATTTTATCCATTACTTCAAATGGAGTCATATTTTCTTTTTCTGCAATATCTGCTATTGCATAAGCGCACAAATGAATAGGAAATCCCATATGGTCGGTTAAAGTACAATTTTCTAAGAATTGTCGTAAATCTAATGTAGAAGAACAGGGACCTACGCCCAATTCCACTAAATCACAACCCATTGGAAATTTTCTAAAATTACTACCCAGTTTGTATAATTCATCGAGTTCAAAATTTCCTAATGTGTCTACTATTTCAATAATATCGGATTCTTTTAATTTATTATGGATTAATTTCTTATTGATAATTCCTTTTAACTCCAATGTAGCCATTGGATTATTTACCGATTCTTTAATTAATTCCAGCATTTTCTAACCCCATTATCAAATTTAAGTAAAATTTATTTAATAATATATCGTATAATTTTAGTATGTTAAAATAGACGGTATTTTAAAAATAAATTAAATAATTAATAACTGATAATTAATAACCAAAAACTTAACAAATATCTGGAATTAAGCCAAGTTCTTCAATCATTTTAACTACATTATTTAAATTGCCGGTTTTTGGACTTCCTACACCTACAATATTCATTGGGTGATTATCTGGAATTACAGTAGCCACATTACTTGCTCCAGCCATTAATGCGTATTGCACCAATTCTGCCCCGATAGTTGGCGTAGGTGAGGTTATTCTAATATTTGGAAACATTAATCTTGTTATTGCTATGGTTTTTGCCTGTTCTAAAGCAGAACATTTTGGATAGTGCTCCATAGGCGTGTTTTTATAAGGATTGAATCCCATTATTGGAATCTCTTTTACATTCATTTCTTTTAAAAAGTCTAAATGGTTAACTCTATCTTCGTAAGATTCACCAAGTCCGATTAAAAGTCCTGAAGAAAGTTCTATGTCGTGTTTTAATATATTTTTACATACATTTATTCTATCTTGTAAGTTTTCACCAGGTTTTACAGAATTAAACACTTCCTCGTTAGTACTTTCAAGATTACAACATATTGTATCTACATTATTATTTTTTAAATGTTTTATACAGTTTTCAGTTAAATCAGCTCCTGCATTAACTAAAACTTTTAAGTTAGAAACTTTTTTAACATTTTTTAAAGCTCTTAAAACTTCTGAACCATCATACCCATGACCTGAAGAACAGCTTACTCGCTTAATTCCCGAAGATTCTATTGCTTTCGCAGATTTCTGTATCATGTCATCGGAAGTTCTAAAAGGTTTTACATACCCCTCTGTTGAAGTCCCCGTAGCATAGCCACAATATTTGCATTTTGGGGTAACACTACATATGTTAGTAATATGTATGGTAGAGGTTATTTCGATAGAATTAAAAAACAAGTCCCGTAATTGTGAAGAAATTGAAAATAATTCCAAATAATCAGATATTTTTGATATATTAAAAAGTTCTAAAGCCTGTTCTTTTGTAATTATACTATTGTTTAACCCATTATTCTGAAGTAATTTTTCATATTCTTCAGTATTATAATTATTTTTAATAATATAATTATTCAAACTTGTTTCATCCGTAAGGTTAATATCATTACAATTCTCAGAAATTAAATTGTACACATTTGCCCTCAATTCCTGAAAATTATGTCTTATTTCACCAAGTGACATATGCACACCTCGTGTAAATTAAAAATAAACAATAAACAAAATAAACAATAAAAAAAGAGAAATTAAATTTAATTTATTGTTTTCCGTGTTTTTCGAGAACTTTTAAGGAAGCAGGTAAAATATCAGCTAAAGGACCGAAGCACATGCTGTCTGCAGTACCGGTTAAAGCTTTAGGGTCTAATTTATCTTCCATGCCTTTAATTCCTTCGCTTCTCATTAATTCTAAAATTTGGGTAATAGCTTCATCTGCCATCATTTGTGCAAAGTCTGCAGGAGCACCTAAAATTTGGGTAACTGCGTCTCTGTAAGCTAAAATACCTGCGTAAACTGGTGCAGTAACTGCTGAACCCATGTCACATACAGGGCTGATTAAGTTAGCTGGCATTTTGAAAGCTTCTCCTCTTGCAGTATTTGCAATTTTGAAGAATTTTTCAACTGCTTCTTCTGTTGCGAATCCTTCTGAAATGAACACTTGTCCTTTCATTTCAGGAACTGCTCCAGGGTGGTATGCGATAATGTTTAAATCGTCTCTACCTAAGTCTTTAAAGATTTTAGCAAATTTAGGGGTTGGGATTGTACATGCGTGTGTAACAATTGCTCCTTCCTTAATGTTTGCTACGAATTTTTCAATAATTGCAGGTTGGCTGCCTCCTTTTGGTAACCATGTAATAACAATATCTGCGTCTTTAACTGCTTCATTATCGTCTGCAGTAACTTTTAAGCCTACTTTTTCAGGGCTTACAAAGTGCATACAAGCTTTAGGTGGTTTTGGTAATTCTTTTGCCTTAGCTTTAACTGCATCTCTGATTTCTGGCATAACTTCTTCAGCTTTTCCTGCTAAATGAGCTTCCATAACTTTTGTATAGTCAAAGTTGTCTAAAACTACAATTTCATTTCCTTCTGCAAAGCAAGGATCTGCAATTACTACTTCGTCAATTTCGTCAATTAAATGTAATAATTCTGCACCCATTATAATTGTTGAGTGTGTCATTGCAATTTCCGGGATTCCTACTTGTTTAGCTACTTCTGAAGCTCTTGAAAAGTTTGTAATTCCAGATGCTGCGTGTGTTCTGTAACATCCTGCACCTAATATTGCTACTTTCATAAGTACACCTCTAAAGGTTTCTCTAATATATAATATACAATATTTTATTGTTGGGTATTAAGATATATATACATTAGTATTAGAATTTCTAATAGAGTACCCACATAGTTAGTACATATTAATAAATCCAATAATATTAATAGGGGACCCATCAGGAATATTAATATCTAATGGCATACCTAAAAAAACAAAAACTTGGTTGTCAAAAAACTCCAAATTAGTTAGATTTTCCACTATCAACATTTTATCCAATAACTTCTTATGAACTTTGTAATCTCCAATAGAAGCGCAGTCCGTAGCAATTATATCGATATTCAATTCTAAAATTCTTTCCAAATATTTATTTAATTTTAAATCATAATCAAAATACTTAAGATTACCCCATAATCTATATTTATTTGTATTTAAAATCAATATTTTAATATTATTTTTGTCAATGATATCTTTTAATTCATTGAATTTATCATCATTTTCAAAATATTCGGTATTTTCCGAATTATAATTTATACATATTGCATTTTCATAAATAATCTTCTTATCCATTAATTTTAAATAAGGTTTTGAAAATTTTGAAAAATCAGCATTTTTTACATTTGTATTATTCAAATGTCCTGGAAAATCAATATGTGTACCAAGATGTGAGTTAAGTTCTATTTTAGAGATTTTAAAATCATCCACATCTATTTTAGAGATTTTATATTCCGGATCGCCTGGAAAAACAACATTTACCAAATTGTGACTCAAAGATATGGGTTTACCAAAATTATTTTTTAAATTCATAATTTCACCTAAAATATCAATAAGGGATATTATATATTATAAGATATAAAACATATTTAAAATAAAGATTATTTATACAAAAATAAGAAAATAAGAAAATAAAAATAGTAAAAGTAAATTTATAATGTGATATTTATGCGACATGACTTTCACACTCACACAATATACAGCGATGGAGAATTATTACCTTCAGAACTTGTACGAAGAGCTATAGCTTTAAAACATAAGACTATTGCACTAACGGATCACGGCGACATTTCAAATTACAAAGAATTAATAAAAATGGGTCTTGAAACTAAAAAAGAGTTAAAAAATTACTGGGATATTGAAATAATTGCAGGGATAGAATTAACACATATTCCACCAAAATCAATACCTAAAATCGCAAAAAAATGTAAAGATGAAGGTGTTGAATTAGTTGTAATACATGGAGAGACGTTAGTAGAGCCTGTTGAAGAAAAAACAAATTATTATGCTTCATTATCTGAAGATGTAGATATATTAGCACATGGGGGCCTAATAGATGATGAAACTGCCAAAAATATAAAGGAAAATGATATTTATCTAGAAATAACGTCAAGAAAAGGTCATTCTTTATCAAATGGGTACGTTTTAAACGTTGCCAGAAAATACAACATACCTACAGTAATCAACACGGATTCCCATGCTCCAAGTGATTTAATATCATTTGAATTTGCTGAAAAAGTAGGTTTTGGTTGCGGTATGACCCCTGATGAAGTTAAAAAATCATTAATCGATAATCCTTTAAAATTATTAGATAAATTAAAAAAATAATTCAAATGTTATTCAAACGTAAAAATAAAATAGATAAAAAAATTTAATTTATTCATATATTTTTAAACTACATATATCATTATTTATATCATTTGAAGGGTCTAAAACTTGTATGTCACATAATGAGTTTAAACCTTGCTTTTCTGCCGTTTTTTCTATACCCAACTTCCTAGCGGTTTTTATATCCAATACATAAGCATCTAAAGTATCAACCTTTAATTTATTTGCAGCAACTGCCCTATGATGGCCATCTACTATAATATATTTGGTAAGATTTGTCTTTATAACAATCAAAGGTTCTGCTAAACCTCGTTCTAATTCATAAATACGACCATACAATTCATCTTCATATACTTTATTTTGAGTAGGCTTAAGTTCTTCTACAGGGACTATATCCTTGTATACTTCTAAATCGTATCCTAAAGTCCTATAGGTCTTAACAATTTTCTCCAATTTCTTAGGGGTTGTCTTTTCAATTTGAGACCTTAAAACATCGGTATTGGTAAGTATACCCAACAAATTATTCTTTTTATCTACTACGGGTAATTTAGAAAATCCTGTTCTAAACATTACCCTACCAATGTTTAATACATCAGCATCGGGATAAGTTACAACCATATCTCTAATATCCGTCATAATATTCTTTATTTTTTCATCTTTTTCTTTCCCTATTAAATCATGTACCGAAACTATCCCTATAATTTTTCCAGATTCAACAATTGGAAACGTATCATGAGTAGTATCTTCTACGAGCTTTATTGCATCACACACTGTTGCATTTAACGGTAATGTATTCACTTTTTTAGTCATATACTCTTTAACACTCATATAGCATCCCTACTCATATTAGTCTATTTTAAAATAATATACTTTAAAATAGTATTTTAAATTAATGGTTTAGTGACTATTCTTATGTTAGATTATATGAGCTAATTTAAAAAAATAATAAAAAAATCTAAAAATAAAATAGATAAAAAAATAATGGAATAAAGTAAAGATACTATAAAAAAATAATAATATAAAAAATAAAAATTTAAAGACAAATATTTGTTAAATAGTAGATATACTGTTATTCAGAGCCGCTGTTTGAAGATTCATCTTCATAGATACCCATGGTAGATAATATTTTATTTTGGATTGCTTCTTCAACCAATTGTCTTAAAGAAACTTTATCAGAAACCGATTCAAATATGCCCAATGGAATACATGCCGCTGCCGAAGCCTGATGACCACCGCCCATGAACGCCTCGTTCATTAAAGTCCCCAAATCAACTCTTAAATCCTTAGTTCTTGCACTTATGTGAATATTGTCATCTGCGATACCAAAAATATATGTGGTATATATACCTTCCATTTTAAGTAAGAAATCCGCAGCTCTTGGTAATGCGTCCCTATTTTTAATATTACCAACGTAAGATAATGCAATATTTCCTTTAATTATTTTTCTATTGGAAATAGCTTTAGCCAATACATCCATAGTTTCAGTTTCTATTTCGGGATTTTCTATCATTTCCAATACTTTTGTATCCATTAAACCTTGCAAATAACTTGCAATCTCAAAATCCATCTTAGAAGCATTTCTTTTGAAGTTATTTGTATCTGAAACTATTGCATAGTATAACGCAGTAGCTAGATGCCTATCTGGCTCAATGCCTAACTGAATCAAGTATGTTGTGATAATTGTTGCAGTAGCACCAGCTTCTGATTGTATGTCCGAATAATCTGCAGCTATATCACCATCTTTGTGGTGGTCAATTAAAATATTCATTTCTTTTGAGCGGTCAATTTCAGAATAAAGAGAATTATAACTTGAAGAATCCACTACTGCAATACCGCAGTATTTATCCATGTCTACTTCCAATATATTCTTCAATTTGATTCCCAATAAATTAACCATTGCTTTATTTTCGTCGTAACCAATTTTTCCAGCGTATGCAATTTTAGAAGACGCCCCCCACCTATCTAAAATTGTTTTTAACGCCATTGCACTTGCCATTGCGTCAGGATCTGGATTATTATGTAGCATTATTAAAAAATGTGCGTCAAAACAGCAATCTTCCAAGTTATTTTCATCGCCACATAAATTATTATATTTGGCTTTTGCATCCTCTACAACTTTTCTTAAGTCCAACAATTTCCTTCTTAATTTTGATTTTTGTATCTCATGAACTACGTCTTTAGCTGCACTTTCTAGGGGATATATTACCTTATCGACATTTAATCCTTCGTAAAGTTCAGGGTATTTTACAATACCTCTTACAATTACATATGCCTTATCATTTATAGACTGCACTAATTCTGCTATTTTACGATTTAACTCGTTATTATTAGTCATAATTAATATTGTATCAGCTTCAGTGATTTTAGCACGGTTTAAAACTTCCAACTGCCCTGCATCACCTACAATGTGGTTAAATGTTCCATTACCCAACGATTCAAAAACGTCTTCGTTAACGTCTATTATAGTAAGTTTGTCCAATTTTTTAGCACAATTTACTACCTTACGACCAAATGCACCATAACCTATTGCTAATATCATATTATGCCTCCATTGGATTGGGCGAAAGTATGTGTTATAATATTGTTAAATTTATAAAACATATATTTCATACATTAAGATAAAAATCTAATTTCAAATCAAATAATAGATAATAAATTTTTAAAACATATCAATTATTAATATTCAATCATATATTATATTAATAATTATTCGTATATTATCGAATATTATATATACTAAAATTATTTTTTTTTAAAATACCTTACTTTTTTAAAATCATAGTTTAAAAAAATTAGTCCAAATATAATAAATGTTTTAATAGATAATAGTAGTTTACTATTATATCTATTGGTATTTTTAGGTATATATTACTAGCGATGATAAATAAAAAAATCTAAAAAATAAACGTATTTTGTAAATAAATAATACACGTTTTGACGTAATTACATACCCCAAAATACATTATTTTCGACTTTTTGTTTTAATTCAGTATATCGATTTAGTGCCTCTAGTTCATCGCCTCTTAATTCAGATTTGTATTCATGGTAGAATTTCCTAACTTCAGGTTCTGGAACCTCCACATACAATATATCTTCTTCTTTAGCGTGTCTACCCAATATTAAAGAGCCATCAATTGAAATAGGCACTTGCATACCAACTTTTGCTTCTTTGATTGTCTCTTGTTGACTGTTTCTAAGTTCTTTAACATAACCTACTCTTTTACCATCTTCCAACATTATGTTACTACCAACTTTTAAAGTACCATATAATACTTCAACACCGCAAACTGCAGGTGCTTTCTGTCTAAATATACAGTTTGGTAAAATTTTTAATATAGCGGGTTTTGTCAATTTATTTAACTCATCAGATTTTAAAGATTCTTCCAATTCTTTAATCCAATCTTCATAATCTTCAACCAATTTATAAATAATTTTATCTTCAAACAATTTTACGTCGTTCTTTTCGAGTTCTAATTTTGCATCATTCAATACTTTGGCGTTAAAAGCTATTATGGCACCGTTGTAAGGATTTGATATTGCATAAGATGCAGCTTCGATGACATCTTTTTTATTCACATCTCCAACTTCAGCCTTTTTTATTTTAACATCTTTTTTTCTTAATTCTGTAGCTAAAGCCTCTAATGAACCCATTGTGTCAGCTTTTATAATAATACCTTCTTCATCCAATTTAATTTCAAAGTCTTCTATTTCTTGAACAATTTCTTCTTTAGCAACTTCTATTTGTGATTTAGGAACTATTCTCAAAGGACTACCTGCAATTACGTTATCTAGATCTGGAGCAGATATTTTAACCCCAGTAGCTGCTACAATTTGCTTTGAAGGTTTAAATTTATCTCTTGGATCCATCATTTCATCTAAAGCCTTAGGTTTCAATAATGCTTTCACTTTTGAAGTTATGATACCATCAGGATTTCCAATAACTACATAGTCACCAGCTTTTGCAATTCCGTCATAAATTATGGCATCAATTGTTTTTCCGAGACCTTTTTCTTCTTTTATTTCTAAAACGGTTCCTTTAGCATACCCATCTACATTTAAACCCAATTTTTGTTCCAAGAATTTTTGAGCAAGACCTGCAATAATTATCAATAAATCAGGTATTCCTTCTCCAGTCATTGCAGAAACTGGTAAAATATTAATTGTTGTGGTTGTGTCCTTAACTCTTGAAAAGACGTCTGCTTCAAAACCCAATTCATTTAAAGGAGCAATTACATTTTCATAAAGTTTTATTTCAAAGTCTGTTAGGGCATTTGGGTGTTGCTTCTGTTCATTGAAATTAGTTACAAAAGGTCCTTCAACCGAATTCCATCCTGAAATCTTATCTAACTTGTTAGCTGCAACTACAAACGGTGTTTTGCACTGCTTTAATATGTTAATGGCCTCTATGGTTTGAGGTTTAAATCCTTCATTGATATCTACAACTAAGATGGCAATGTCAGCTAAAGCTCCCCCCCTTTTTCTTAATGAGGTAAAAGCTTCGTGACCTGGAGTATCAATTACCAAGATACCGGGTATCGATAAATCAGCCTTAAATATACTCAATAAATCCTTTGAAACTTTTTTTATGGTTCCGATAGGTATTTCACTTGCACCGATATGTTGAGTTATACCGCCTGCTTCACGAGTTGTAACCCTAGTAGTTCTAATTTTGTCCAATAAGGAAGTTTTTCCATGGTCTACGTGACCCAATACACTTACAATAGGGCATCTTAATGCCATAATATCACCATTACAATTTTGAGATTCTTAAAAGAGATTACATAAATATTTTAATAATTTTAATAGATTAATATTCTTTTATACACATAATTTAATATGAAATATATTAAATTATCATTTATATTAGTACGATATATTATATAAAATATGCTAAAATATCATACAAATATGTAATAAAAAATTTAAAAATATTGATATTGATATAAAATTACAATATTACTAACGTGATAGTATGGAAAATTACGATGCAATACTAAAAAATATGGACTTAAAATTTAGAAATATAGATAATAAAAAGTTAATATTGGCAATTGTTAAAAATAAGGAAAATTTAGTACTAATGACTGCCTTTATGAATGAAGAATCCCTTAAAAAAACTTTAGAAACCGGATATATGCACTATTATTCTACCAGTCGTCAAAAACTTTGGAAGAAGGGGGAAGAAAGTGGGAATATTCAAAAAGTGCTAAATATATATAGAGATTGTGACGGGGATGCACTATTATTTGAAGTAGAGCAGACTGGATGGGCATGCCATGAGGGTTATATGTCTTGCTTCCACAATAAAATAGAAAAAGATGGTAGTTATGAATCTTTTGGAACTAAATTCGACTAATAAACCCATGGTTTAAATATAAAAAAATAAATATAAAAAATAAATTATTTGTTAGGATAAATTATTTTATCCTCGGTTATGATTGCAGTTATCAATTCAGGGGGTGTGCAGTCGAAAGCATAATTAATTACGGGTACACCTTCTGCTACTATCCTAACACCGTCGATATGCGTAACCTCTTCGTCAGCCCGTTGCTCTATTTCGATATTTCCTACACTATTTTCAAAATCAAATGTAGAGTAGGGTGCCGCTACATAAAACGGTATATTATGATATTTAGCCAAAATTGCCAATGAATAAGTGCCTATTTTATTAAATACGTGGTAATCAGCCAATATCCTATCGGCTCCAACAATTATTTTATCCACTTTTCCTTGTTTCATTAAAAAACCTGCGGTATTATCCGATATAGCAGTTACGGGGATACCTTCATAATTTAATTCAAAACAAGTCAACTTAGCCCCTTGTAATCTTGGTCTTGTCTCATCAGATATTACAGATATATTTTTTCCAGCATATCTTGCAAATCTAATTGCACTTAATGCAGTACCATATGCAGACGTAGCAAGAGCCCCGGCATTACAATGCGTTAATATAACGTCTCCATCCTCAAATAATGTTTGACCAAGTTCTCCTATCTTTTTACATAATTCAACATCTTCTTCATGTATCCTTTTTGCTTCATCCAACAAACTAATATCATTTTTGTAAGAATTCATACATTTATCTAAAGCCCAAAATAAATTTACCGCCGTTGGTCGTGTTAATTTTAATTCTTCGTATGCTTTTTGTATAAAATCAGAGGCAGAGTTTTCCAGTTCTGCTAAAGCCATTCCGTATGCTGCAGAAACTCCTATAGCTGGAGCGCCCCTTACAACCATGTCCTTTATTGCTAAAGCCACATCTTTGTAAGTTTTGCAGATGAAATATTCTAATTTATTAGGTAATTTCCTCTGGTCAATTAAAATAAGTTCTTTATTCTCTTCATTCCAAATTATAGGCCTAATGTCGCTCATAGTATCCATCAATGCTCCATTTGTTTTTTTGTTTTTTTGTTTTTATATTCAATAATCATAAGTTGCTATTTTAAATATGTCTTTAAAATGTATATTATGATGATAGTATAAAAAATAATATAATCGAAAATAACCATAATATTAACTAGGATTTTAATACTGATGATTTATTATATTAATTTGGTGATTTTTTGAAATTTGTAAAAGAATTGATATCTTATGAAGATGCTAAAAAAATAACTTTTCAAGAGTTGGATGAATTTATAAAGGATAAATATAAAGAATTTAATTTAAATGATTGTTTAAACAAAATATCTCACGATGATATATTATCACCTACAGATTTACCATCATTCAATAAATCCGCTATGGATGGCTATTCCGTAATTGCAGAAGATGTTTTTGGAGCTAGTGATAACAATCCAATAATTTTAGAAAAAATAGAATTCAGTGATGAAGAAAATTCAAAATTTGAAGGTAAAAATACCGTAGGAGATGAAAATTTTGAATTAATAAATGGCTTTGCCACTAAAGTATCCACAGGTACGAAAATCCCTGAAGGCTCAAATGCCGTTGTTATGAAAGAATACGTCAAAGAATATGATGATTATATCGAAGTTTATTTGGGCGTACATCCCTTTGAAAATGTGTCCAAAATAGGCGAAGATCTTAAAAAAGGGGACATAATTATTAAAAAAGGCGAAGTTATCACCCCTTACCATATTGCACTATTAGCATCAGTTGGGATAAAAAAAGTAAATTGCACTTATTTAAAAATAGGTATTCTATCCACAGGAGATGAATTAATTAGTATTGAAAATTATGGTAAAGAAGTAAATGATAAAAATGATGAACTCAAAAAAATAGATATGGAATATATATCCAAAACTGGCTCTATCATAAATTCCAATTCCGTTATGTTAAAAAGTCTATTAAAAAACTGTGGATTTGATGCCAAAGCTTACGACCATGTCGAAGATAACCCCAAAGAAATTGAAAAATGTATTTTAAAGATACTTTCAGAAAATGATATACTTATGACCACAGGAGGCACTTCTGTAGGCGATAGAGATTATACATTTGAGGAAATTAGCAAATTAGGAGAAATAATGTACCATGGTATTAAAATAAGACCTGGACGACCAGTAGGCTTCTCTAAAATTAAATTAGGAAATAGTTCAAAATTTATATATATATTATCAGGATACCCCGTAGCTGCAGCAGTTCAGTTTGAATTATTGTTTAATCAGTATTTCGAACCATTAAAAACATTAAAAATCCCGTTAACTCGTAATTTTGCCTCCTCCTTAGGTAGGACAGATATTATGAGGGTAAAACTTACATATGATTCAGATTCAAAAAATACAAATTCAAAGCTATTTGCGGAACCTTTAAGAATATCCGGTAGTGGAGTAATTTCTTCACTCTCATCAGCAGATGGTTATGTTATAATCGATGAAAATATTGAAGGTTATGAAAAAGGGGACGTTGTATCCGTTCATCTATTCAAAAAGTGAAAATATGTTACCATTGATATCAATTAATATATTGATTTCTTTATTTATGGGTTATAATTCAGATATAATGTCGTTTAAAAAAATACCATTAGTTATCTTAATTAACATTATTATTTACTATATTGCATATGTTGCGCTAAATAACTTTAATAATTTATACATTAACCTAAAAAGCATAGATATTGGCTTAATTATAGAAATTATACTAATATCCTATATGGGATATTATTTGGGTGCATATTCTAGATTATTCATAAAAAAAAATAGGTATAGTAGATAATAATTAAAAATAAGTTTAATTTTTTAATATATTATTTGTATTCTAAAAGAATATCAAATTAAAAACTAAAAAGTGAAAATAGTATAAAAATAAAAAAATATCAATTTATTTTCTTCTTTTAATTTTTACAAAGTCACCTAATGTAAATGACTCTTTTTTAACTTTTGCATCTTCGTAACCTTCAGAATCTTCATAGAGGCTTATTCCCAAACTACTTTCGAGTTTTTTAACGTATTTTTCTTCAGGTTCCAATTCCCCACGCTCTAATTTATGAAGAGTAGATTCTTTCATACCAATCTTTAAAGCAAGTTCTTTGGTAGTCATATGCTTTTTTTCTCTTGCTTTACGAATTACATCACCATAGTCTTCTACAACCACTTTTAAGTCATCAAACATATCTTTCTTATGACCTATAGGTTTTTTAGCCTTTTTAGGTTTATCTGAAGAGATAGGCACTGCATTGTTTAAAGAGTATCTTGAATAAGTTTTTGGAGATTTGCCAAACTTAGCACACTCTTTACATAATAACATTTCAACGCCCTCTATTTTTGACTTATAAAGTTCTGACGTAATTTTACCACAAAGTTCACATTCCATAATATCACCTTTTATATACTAATTATATTGAATTATACTAAAATATGTTCTAAGATATATACTATTCTATATTATTTTTATATAATCAAAAATCTATTAATTATATATAGTTTAAGTACTTATTTAATTATATATCTAATTTTATAATTTATATTACAGTTATAATAATTCAATTAAATATATAAATACAATAACTCAAAATAATATTAAAAATATATAAGTAGTATATTAAAAATATATTAAAATATATATTTAATAAGTAAATATTAAGTAAATAATTGTTACAAATATAATTTAAAGTGTATTGAAAATTTAAGTATTTTTATAAAATATTAAAATAAGGATACCTCTTTAAAAATCGAGGAGGAATAACATGAACTATCCTGAAGATTATTCAAGCGAAATAAATGACTTAGACCTTGATGAATACAAGGAAAGGAATTACATCATGGACTTAGAAAATAAAATATTAAGAGCCGAATTAAAGAATAAAGACATATCTAGAGAAAATAGTCAGCTTAAAAAAGAAAATGAAATCTTAAAAAGAGAATTGGATAAATTAAGAATCCCCCCTCTTATAATGGGTACTGTAATCGATAAAGTAAGCTCTCGAAAAGTAGTTGTTAAAAGTTCTACCGGCCCTAACTTCTTAGTAAATATTTCCCAGTTTGTAGATCCTGAAGAAATAGTACCTGGCGAAAGAGTTTGTTTAAATCAGCAAACCCTTGCAGTAGTTGAAGTCTTATCTAAAGAAAAAGATTACAGAGCCATGGCTATGGAAATAGAAGAGAAACCTAATATAACATTTGAAGAAATTGGCGGATTAAGCAATCAAATTAGAGAAATAAAAGAAGTAGTGGAATTACCATTGAAAAAGCCTGAATTATTTGAAAAAATAGGGATAGTACCACCAAAAGGTATTTTATTGTACGGTCCTCCAGGAACTGGTAAAACACTCCTTGCAAAAGCTGTTGCTTATGAAACTAATGCTTCATTTATTAGAGTAGTGGGCTCCGAATTAGTTAAAAAATTTATCGGAGAAGGTGCCAAATTAGTTAGAGATGTTTTCAAGTTAGCAAAAGAGAAATCTCCATGTATCATATTTATTGATGAGATTGATGCTGTTGCTAGTAAAAGAACTGAATCATTAACAGGCGGCGACAGAGAAGTTCAAAGAACTTTAATGCAATTGTTAGCTGAAATGGATGGTTTTGACTCTAGAGGCGATGTAAAAATAATTGCAGCTACAAACAGACCAGATATCTTAGATTCTGCCATATTAAGGCCAGGACGATTTGACAGGATTATAGAAATAGCAAATCCTGACGAAGAAGGTAGAATTGAAATATTAAAAATACATACCTCAAAAATGAATTTAAAGAATATAGAGTTAAAAGATGTTGCTAAATTAACTGAAGGAATGGTTGGTGCAGATTTAAAAGCAGTTTGTACTGAAGCAGGTATGTTTGCGATTAGAGAAGATAGGGAATATATTAAATTAAAAGATTTTGAAGAAGCTATTGATAAAATTAAAAGCAAAACCACTCCAAAAGAAGAAATAAAACCACAAGTATCTTTAATGTATGGATAAAATAATATATTAAAAATAATTAAATAATAAACTAATAAAAAAAATAATAAAATAAATAATTTAAATAAATATAATTTAACACTTTTCCGTTAAATTTTTAAATTTTTTTTCTTTTAATAATGTTAAATTTTTAATATTTTTAATCTTTATTTTTTAATCTTTAAAAAACAAATTAATTTCTCTTTTTGCACTTTCTAAACTATCTGATGCGTGTATTACATTGTGAGGTGTGCTTAATCCATAATCCCCCCTTATTGTACCCATACTTGCTTCCCAGGGTTTTGTAGCTCCAACCATAGTTCTCACGTTCTTTACTGCATCATTACCTTCAACAACCATTGCTATGATAGGGCCTGACTTCATAAAGGATACCAAAGCATCGTAGAAGTCTTTACCTTTATGCTCCCCATAATATTGCCCCAATAACTCGTCATCCAATAATAACATTCTTAGGTTAACAATGTCAAATCCCTTATCTTCAAATCTCTGAATTATTTTTCCAGCCAATTTTCTTTTTACTGCGTCAGGTTTTATGGCCACAAAAGTTCTTTCTATCATAATATATCCCTCGCACATATGATTTATAAATACATAAACTATGATTTCCCGTAAATATTAATGTTTTTATTAAATTTAAAACATAAATATTAATAAATAGTAATTTTAAAATTATGATTTCAAATTTCAATACGGTTTTATATATCAAATAGACTAAAGAGTATTATAGGATAATATATCGAATATAGTACATTATAGATGTTAAAATGGTGAATTATGATTACAATAATAATGGGAAGTAAAAGCGACATTAAAATTGCTGAAAAAGCAACCAAAATTTTAAAGGAATTTGATGTAAATTATAATGTAAACGTAGCTTCTGCACATAGAACACCTGCTTTAGTTGAAAAAATTGTAAAAAGCTCAGAATCTGCTGTATTTATAGCCATTGCGGGACTTGCTGCTCATTTACCTGGTGTAGTAGCATCAATGACAACAAAACCAGTTATTGCAGTTCCTGTGGAAAGTAAACTTGATGGATTAGATGCCTTATTAAGTGCTGTTCAAATGCCCCCTGGAATACCTGTAGCTTGCGTAGGTATAGATAGAGGAGAAAATGCTGCAATATTGGCATTACAGATGTTATCGATTTCAGATGAAAAAATTGCTGAAAAATTAGCAGAATATAGGGAATCTCAGAAAAACAAAGTATATGACGATAATTCAGAAATTCAAAAATTATTGTAACTGATTATCGAATATTTTGACATATTTATTAAATACGCTAATCTTATTTATTTATCCCATAACTATTTTTATTTTAAAATTCTAATAAATATTTATATTTGAATTTATATTATTAGTAGAGTAATCAATTCTAATAAAATTATAATTTACAGAGCCTCATTTATAAAAAATAAATAAACTATTCTTTAAAATATAATTTATTATGTATTCTTTATTGTAATTTATAAGTTATATGATCATGATGGTGATATTTTTGGATTTAAACACTGACTTAAAAAATAAAAAATATGAAGGGCTACCGACATTTGAGGAATTAATCGACGAAAAGATAACCCTCGACACCTGTGTTGTTATAGATGGTAGAATAACGGAACTTATTAAAAATAAAAAATTGAAAAATTGTGAAATAATAGTTCCAGAAGCTGTTGTTGCTGAGTTAGAAGCTCAAGCCAACAAAGGACGGGAAATTGGATATATGGGTATTGAGGAATTAAAAAAACTGTCTGAAATAGTTAAAGACAGCGACAGTAATTTAATTCTAACATATTATGGCGAAAGACCAAATTTAGAAATGGTTTCACTGGCCAAAAGTGGTGAAATAGATGCCTTAATTAGGAACGTAGCAAAAGAAAAGGATTCGATCTTATTAACTAGTGATTGGATACAATACAACATTGCAGTTGCGCAAGATATAAGATCATATTATCTAAAAGTAGCAACAGAAAAAGTAGATTTACTATTGAAAGATTATTTTGACGAAAATACTTCTTCAGTTCACTTGAAAGAAGGATGTAAACCATTTGTTAAAATAGGAAAACCAGGTAGTGTTGTATTAAGACCATTCAATAGCGAAATATTATCTAAAAATAAAATGGAATATATAATCGATAATATTTTAAGATATAGTGAACAGAATAACGGTTTAACAGAGATACAAAAAAGAGGTGCTACGGTATTACAGCTTGGAAATCTAAGAATTTCTATATCAAGACCTCCATTTTCAGAAGCTTTGGAAGTGACTGCTGTTAGACCTATTGCAAAAGCCACCCTTGAAAGTTATAATTTACCAGAACAATTGAACGAAAAATTGAAAAAAGCCGAAGGTATTTTTGTTTCTGGTGCACCAGGGAGCGGTAAGTCAACATTTGTTTCTGCACTTGCAGAAAGCTACCAATCATTAAATAAAATTGTTAAAACCATGGAAAGTCCAAGAGACTTGCAAGTAGGTAATGAAATAACACAATATGCTCCACTAGAAAATAAAATGGAAAATACTTGCGATATATTATTATTAGTAAGACCTGACTATACCATATACGATGAAGTAAGAAAAACAAAAGATTTTGAAATATTCGCAGATATGAGAATGGCAGGTGTTGGTATGGTTGGGGTAGTACATGCCTCAAAACCCATCGATTCAATTCAAAGGTTAATTGGAAGAGTCGAATTAGGTATAATACCTCAAATTGTAGATACTGTGATATTTATCGAGGACGGAAAAGTTGGAAAAGTATACGAAGTTGAGTTTAATGTAAAAGTACCTTATGGTATGAAAGAATCAGATCTTGCAAGACCTATTATAGAGGTTGTAGACTTTGAAACTAAAATGCCAGAATACGAGATATATACATATGGTGAACAAGTTGTAGTAATGCCAATAAAACAGCAACGAACTGAAACACCCGTATTTAAATACGCAGAAGATAAATTAAAAGATGTTTTAAAAAAATTACTTCCTAAAAAATGTTACCCTGAAGTTTCAATAGTCAATAAGGACACTATTGAAATAAAAGTTTCTGAAAAATACATCCCTGCAATTATTGGAAAAGGGGGGAAAGAAATTTCAAAACTTGAAGATACATTGGGTTTAAAAATAAATGTAAGAGAAAAAGTTATAAACAACGAACCCCTTGTAGATTATCCGACATATGAGTACGTAAATGATTATGAAATGACCAAATTAGTTGAAACCGGCAAACATATTGTAATAGAAGCAGGCGAAGATTATATTGGCTCAAACATTAAAGTATACGTTGATGGAGATTATATTTGCACAGCAACTGTAAATTCAAGTGGCAATGTAAATATTAATAAAAAAACAAACGTTGGAAAAGAGCTTCAAAAAGCAATGAAAAAGGGCAAAGACATATACATTGATTTTTAAGTCTATCCAATATAACTTACTTACTTAATTAATTAATTTATAATAAATATCTTTCAAAATTAATTTCTATTTTTTTATATAATTCAAGAGAATTGAACTTTTTTAAACAGTTATATATATTAATTTAAACGCCATTACATATTAACAGTTAAATAAGATAATATAATCTAATAAAAAAATGATAATAATATTGAGTTTATTTAAAAATAAATTAAGGTGTTTTAATGAAAGAAATTACAATTTACTCCCCTGCAACTTCTGCAAACCTAGGCCCTGGTTACGATATATTTGGTCTTGCACTTAAAGAACCCTATGACTTAGTAACCGTAGAAATAATAGAATCGTCATGTAAATGTTGTGAAAAGGTAAAAATAAGTGTTTCGGGCGAAAAAGCTGAAGAAATTCCATTAGATCCTGCACAAAACACCGCAGGTGTTGTTGCTTTAAAAATGATGGAAGATTTCAATATTCAAGATTGTGTACACATTAAAATCCAAAAAGGAATAAAACCAGGTAGTGGATTAGGTAGCAGTTCTGCATCTTGTTCAGGCGTCGCTGTAGCAATGAACAAGTTATTCGAGTTGAATTTAGACGATTTAAAATTGATAAAATATGCATCATTGGGTGAAGCAGTTGCTGCAGGAGCTCCACACGCGGATAACGTTGCACCAGGCATAATGGGTAATTTTACATTAACAACTAGCTATGAACCATTAGAAGTATTGAACATTCCTTTAGATATGAATGTTGTTGTTGCACTCCCAAATATTCAAGTTAGTACCAAAGAAGCCAGGAAAATATTGCCTCAAGAAATCCCGATATCAAAAATGGTCAACAATGTTGGTAAAGCCACAGGTATGATTCATTCAATATACAATAAAGATTTTGAAAATTTGGGAAAATATATGATGGGCGATCAGGTTGTAGAACCTTGTAGGGCTACATTAATACAAGGATATGATGAAGCAAAAGTTAAAGTTGAAGAATTTGCATATGGAATTACCATTAGTGGCTCAGGGCCTGCAATAATTGCAATACCTAAAAATAAAGAATGTAGCTCCGAAATTGCAAAAATATTTAAAGAAATTTGGGATTGTCCAGTTTATGAAACCAGTGTTGGTAAAGGAGCTTACGAAATTAAAAAATAAAAAAATAAGGTAAAGAATTAAAAAATCAAATAAAAATAAAAAAATTTAAAGATTTAAAGATTTAATATATACTATCTAATTTATTTTTTTATGTTAAATCTATTATTCTATTCAATTCTTCATTTTTGAAGATTTTAACTTTGGAACCTTCCTTGGTTTTTACGTCGTTGTTATACTCATAAACTTCGTACGTAATATCATCCATTGCCATTATCGTATCGTCAGCTACTGAAATTACAGTGGCAGTTTGGCATTCTGAAGACTTACATACTAAATAAGTATTCTTTTCGACGTCATTCCAATTTAAACTTATTTTTTCAGAATTATCCAATATTTTTAAATGTGTTTTATCTTCAGATATAGCAGTTACCACACATATTGTTTCATTATATGCAATAACATCGCCGATGGCATACTGCGGTATCCTTATTGATACGGTTATCCGATATTGATCTTTACCAGTATCTTTATCTACGCCCACTAATTTGGCAGTTTCTAAGGATTTACCACCATATTTTGTTTTTATTGCAGAAGCAATATTTCGTATAGCTCCCATAGAACCCATTTGATAATCTAAACCTTCTTTTTGGATTATAAATTTAGATATAAATGCCATTCTATCTTTCTTAAGTCTTCTACTTACTTCTTCTCGCACGAAATCATCCAATTCAACTCTTTCTTCTTCCGATAAAAACCGACCCATTGCCCGAACTTGTAACGTTCCCTCATAATAGTTAGACATACATCTTGAACATCTTGGACATTGTACCATGGTTAAATAAACTACAACTTCCTTTTCTTCAGTCCTATCTCGTTTTTCACCGATTAATCTACCTTCTGCGATTATAGTGACCGGTATTTCAACTCTTGAGTGTTTGCCACCAGGCAATTGCTTAGCTTCTTTTGGAATTATCTGTACGTCAATGGATTTATTTGATTTTTTTAAGTTATCTTTAACTGCAAAATATGCAATTTCATCCATTATGGCGTAAGTATCCTCACTTTTTGGGTCACACCATAGTTTTCTTTTATAAGAACCACACATGTGACATACTTCGATAGTTAGTCTATCATCAATGGTAAACAAGGGGTTTAGCTGACTATAGCACAAATTACATAAACCATCTAATAATTCTCCTTCATGGCCACACCTATAACAAAATGAACCTTTTGCATTATTAGAGCCACTATCTATAGTAATTTTATCATTATTTGACATTATTCCACCTATTAAAAATATTTATTAAATTATATTCCCTATAATTCAAACTAAATCAAATATCTATGAATAAAAGAATTTTCAAGTATAAATTAATATTAAGTAGAATTACATACAAAAATAATCAAAGTAAGAACTAAATTTAAAAATAAATTTAAAATCAGCATTATTTTAATAAAATATAGGATATGAAGAATTTAAAAAAGTATTATTTTAGATAATACTAATTATGTTTATAATGTTTTAACAGGCTTCATAGCACCGCAAGCAGTACATTTTAAGAAATGAATTCTTCCTTCTTTAATTATCTTAGTATCTGGTTTTCCACATTCTGGGCACAATACGTATTCGTTTACAAAGTTTTGTATTTTTTCATTTACTAATCTGTAACCAAATTTACCTTGTAATATCAATCTATTGCCTTCTAAATCTCCTGCAGTACCTAATTCTTTCATTACGTATTTAGAAAACTCATGTGCATCTCTTTCAATAAATTTAGCCAATTCTTTAAAGTTTTTAATAATTGTCCTATTACCTTCTACAAAGCTATCTGCTTTAGGTATTTCAAACCTTATGTCTTTAAAAACATCTTCTGGCAACTTACTTCTTGCCCTATCTAATAATTTTTCGTAATTGTAGTCCAAATAAATCACCATTTTAGGAAAGTTATCCTTTTTGAAAAAATAATTAAAAATTAATAATATTAATAATATAATTTGATTATTATACAATCATATTTATAAATTAAAAATATGGATTAAATTAGCGTTAAAATTTTTTACTTAAACTTAGGCATACCTATAATGTTACTACATTACTAACTATTAATTTTAATTTTTTTATAAGATAATAGTAATTACTTATTTATATAATTGATTGTACACTTAAAAAATTCATTAAGGTATTCATATATTACATAACTTATTTAATTAAAAAATATAATACTATTAATTATACTAAATTATTATAAAATATTTAAAATTACCAAATTACGGTATTTGATATATGGCTAATAACATATATATTAATACATTTACATTTAAAACTAAACGTAAAAGTAAATAAAATAATCTAGTAATATAAAAAAATTAAAGAAAATTAAAAAATAAAAAAAGTTAGGGGATTTTATGAGAATTGGATTTTACAATATTCAGGGAGGAACTGGAAAAACAACCATTTCAGGCAATATTGCATACTATTTAAGCAGTAAAGCAAAAACACTGTATATAGATTGTGATATTTATGCAGGAACCAGCTCTTTGCTTTTTGGATTCGAAGATACACCATATACTCTAAATTCTTACTTATCTGGAAATTTAGATATTACGGATATCATACATAACTATGATGATTTGGATGTTATAATATCAGATACTAGTCCTAATTCATTCAATACGGATTTAAATCAACGTAGAATGGTAGATTTAATCTATGAATTGAATAATAAGTACGACATAATAATCATTGACTTACCTCCAAATATTGTTGAAGGTAGTTTGTTATTTTCTTCATTGAATCTTGATGAGAAAATAGTAAATAAAATGATAGTTATCGGCGAAGATAGTATTCCAGGGGTTATAAACACCATTAAAACAAAAGAATTACTTTATGCAATTGATATAGATTGTATTGGGGTAGTTTTAAACAAAAATAGGAACATAGTCGAGTTCGAAGGAATCTTAGAAGATATTATTGCAGTTTTACCTTATGAAATTACGGTAGAAGACCAGTGGATAAAAGGAGAACCTATCGTATTATCTAGAAACAAATTTAGTAAGGAATTATCCAATTTAGCTGAAGATTTAGCAGAAATATATATTAAAAAAGATTTGGCATCCACTAGAGCTTTAAAAGTAGCTAAAGATTTAAAAGATAATAAAAGTAATATTAAAAAATAAAGGAAACCAAATTTTTCTAGTAATATGAAGATATTAGTCAAGTAACATACATATTCATAGATAGTTAAATTATTAAAATCTATTAAAAATTATTTATAATATAATTCTAAATATATGGTGAAATAAAATGCTTACCAAAAGAATAATACCTTGTTTAGACATAAAAGAAGGTAGAGTTGTCAAAGGAACTAATTTTTTAGGATTAAGAGATGCTGGAGATCCTGTTGAATTATCAAAAATATACGATGAACAGGGTGCTGACGAATTGGTATTTTTAGATATTACCGCATCTTTTGAAAAAAGAGATATAATAATTGAAGTTGTAAAAAAAACTGCTGAAAAGGTTTTTATACCATTAACTGTAGGGGGAGGTATAAAAACAGTTGATGACTTTAAAAGGATATTAAGAGCAGGTGCCGATAAAATATCTATAAATACATCTGCAGTTAAAACCCCTCAATTAATATCTGATGCATCGGCCATTTATGGATCACAATGTGTTGTGGTAGCCATGGATGTTAAAAAAACATACATTACAACAGAAGAAATTGAAAATAACATTGAAAACGAGGATTCAAATAACTACAACCAAATTAAAGGATTAACGTATAAAAATATATATGAAGATTCAAAAGGTAAATTCTGGTTCCAAGTTTATATTTATGGAGGCAGGGAAGCTACAAACATCGATGCAATTAATTGGGCCAAAAAAGTTGAAGAATTGGGTGCAGGAGAAATACTACTAACGAGTATGGATGCAGATGGAACAAAAGAAGGCTATGATATACCACTAACTTCAATGATCTCCAAATCTATCAAAATACCAGTAATTGCAAGTGGCGGCTGTGGTAATATAGAACATGTTAAAAATGTTTTTAAAGAAGGTTTCGCAGATGCTGCCCTTATGGCTAGTATATTACACTATGGCGAATATACCGTTCAGGATATTAAAAAAGAAATGTTTGAAGAAAACATACCGGTTAGATTATAATATATAATCTAATTTTATTTTTTTTAAAAATAATATTCGTATATTTAAATAAATAAATATATTTGCCTATAAAAAAATAAAATTTTTGAACATTATTGAGACAAGCTCTCATATCTTTAAGTGTCCAGAATATCTTTTATCACTTGAACTATTAGTATTAGCGGGCTTAATGCCTCGGAAAACCTTGACACTTACACCCC